>JABWCM010000032.1 GCA_013360285.1 Myxococcales bacterium | reverse complement strand
GGACTGAGGAATATCGGGAATATTCCGCAAGGACGGGACTGGACAAGGCAGCCTAAATTAGCCGAACAGGGTTCACTCATCTATTTCCGCTGACCCTCAAAGGGGTCTTTTATGCGTGGTTCACATCTCGCCGTGTGTGTGGCCGACGTAGCAACAACGCGACCGGCATCGTTGGCGGTTTTTTACCGCCATAATATCGACTATTCGTGTAATGGCTCGCTGCCGCTAAACGAAGCCTGCGCGCTCGCCAATGTCAGCCCCGATGCGCTCTTTGACGAAATCGAAAAGGAAGAGTCGAATCACGAAACCACGCCTGTCAACTGGAACAGTCGACCTCTTGTGGAAGTACTGCACCACCTCGTGACCCACTACCACGAACCGGAACGTACAGCGCTTCACCACCTGGTTCGATTAACGAGTCGTGTACCACCGACCAAAAACGACGGTACCACCTCGCCGGTTGTTGAGAAGTTATTCCATGAGGTGCGGGTTTTTGCAGACGAGCTGATAAGGCATATGGCCAAGGAAGAACAAATTCTGTTCCCATGGATCGCTTCGGGACGAGGTTCCCAGGCAGCAGCACCCATTGCCGCCATGTTACGCGAACATCGAGACACCGTTCAAACACTGGTGCGTATGAAGAAGTTGACGAAACATTTTCAGCCCTTGGAAGACACCGATCCACTATTGACGGAATTGTGCACCCAACTGGCTGTCTTCGATCGCGAAATCCGCGAACACATTCACTTGGAAAACAACGTGTTGTTTCCCCGTGCGTTGCGGGAAACAAACTGACAAAAGCGGACCTGTGCGGTCCCGGTATCTAAGGAGTGACATGAAAACGAGAAATTGCCTGGCTGCGGGAGCGCTGTGGTTTTGTGTAGTGGCGCTGGGAGCTACCGGATGTGGAAAAGGTGGGCAACCGGCAGCGTCGGGAAGTGGAACAACTCAAACAAAGGGCGCCATGAGCCCTGAGCAGGCGAAAAAAGAGGCGGCCGAAATTTTCGCCAACCGCTGCACACCGTGTCACGGACCCAGCGGCGCCGGCGATGGACCAGCATCGGCAGGCCTGACCCCCAAACCTCGCGACTTTCGTGATCCCGAATGGCAAAAATCAGTCGACGACGCCCACATTGAAAAAGCCATCCAATACGGCGGCGCCGCAGTCGGCAAAAGTGCAGCGATGCCGGCAAACCCCGATCTCAACGAAAAAACCGAAGTTGTCGCAAGCCTGCGAGCGCTGATTCGGGGACTTGGAAACGCAGGCAAATGATGCGGTCTGACCGCAGAGGTGAATCATGAGAATCAACAAATCTCCTTTGTTCGTCAGTTGTGTTGTCGCCCTGCTGATGGCGTTTTCGGCGGGCTGCGACTCCGGTGGCCAAGCCGGAAGTTCCGGCGGCCCGGTTTCGTTACAAGGGCTTCTGTCCGCGAGAAATCTGTCCGAAGCCGATTTGTCGGCAGCGCTGAAAACCTTTACCCCCACCGGTCGCCACGACGAATATTTCATCATGGCATCGGGCGGGCACGGTGGTAACTTAATCGTTATCGGCGTCCCGAGTATGCGTATTCTGAAATACGTCGCCGTGTTCACGCCGGAACCTTGGCAGGGCTACGGTTATGGCGACGAAACCAATGAACTCCTCGCCAGTGCGCAGCGTCACGGTCGCACGATGACCTGGGCGGATGCCCACCACCCGGCGCTCAGCGAAACCAAAGGGGACTACGACGGTCAATATTTGTTTATCAACGACAAAGCCAACCCCCGAGTCGCGGTTATCGATCTGAAAGATTTCACGACGAAACAGATCGTCACCAGCGCGCTCATCGAATCCGACCATGGCGCAACCTTTGTCACTCCCGATACCGACTATGTGATCGAAACCGCCCAGTACCCGGCCCCCCTGGGTGGTGAATTCGCTCCGATTGAACAATACAACGAGAAATATCGTGGCGCGGTCATTTTCTGGAAGTTTGATCGCAAACGTGGCCGAATCGACACCGACCAATCGTGGGCCATGGAGTTTCCCCCCTACACCCAGGATCTTGCGGACGCCGGTAAATTGGTCAGTGACGGGTGGGCATTCTTCAACTCGATCAACACCGAACGCAGCTACGGCGGCAACATGGAAGGTCGGCCACCGATGGAATCCGGCTATTCACAAAACGACATGGACTACATGCACATCGTGAATTGGCGTAAAGCGGAAGCGGCCGTCAAAGCCGGCAAAGCCAAAAAAATCGCCGGCATGTCGGTGATTCCACTGGATGTCTCGATCAGCGAAGGCCTGTTACATTTTGTCCCCGAACCCAAAAGCCCCCATGGCGTCGACGTTGCACCCAACGGCGAAGACATCGTCGTCGGCGGAAAACTGGACACCCACGCCACGGTGTACAGCTTTGCTAAAATGAAAGGGCTCATTGAAGCCGGAACCTTTGAAGGCAAAGATCCTTATGGCGTACCGATTTTGTCATTTGAAAAGTCGATTCGGGGTCAATGTGAAATCGGACTGGGACCTCTTCATACCCAGTTCGACGGCAAAGGTTTTGCGTATACGTCGGTGTTCATTGAATCCAAAGTGGCAAAATGGTCATTGGACACCCTCCAAGTGGTCGAAAAGATTCCGGCCCACTACAACGTGGGACACATTGCGACCGCCGAAGGCGACACCGTCAGTCCAGACGGCAACTATTTGGTCATCATGAACAAATGGGCGCTGGACCGATTCGCGGACGTCGGCCCTCTTCTTCCGCAGAATTTTCAACTGGTGGACCTGATGGGTGAAAAAATGGAGTTGTTATATGACATGCCCATTCCGTTGGGTGAACCCCACTATGCCCAGATGATCAAAGCCGACAAAATCAAAGCACTCCAGGTTTACACGCCGGTCGGAACCAACCCGCTCAAAGACGAAAAGGACAAATTCGCAGTAGAGGGCGGCAAAGAAGGCATCGAACGAAAAGCCGATGGTGTTCACGTAAACATCACGGCCGTAAGAAGTCACTTTACGCCAGACACGATTCGAGTAAAACAAGGAGATACCGTTCATTTGCATATCACGAACGTGGAACAAGCACATGACGCAACCCACGGATTCACGATCGGTTCTCACAACATTCAATTGAGTCTTGAACCCGGTGAACACAACAACGTGACGTTTGTTGCCGACAAAGCCGGTGTATTTCCGATGTACTGCACGGAGTTCTGTTCGGCGTTGCACCTTGAAATGGCCGGTTATTTCCTGGTTGAACCCACGGCGGAAGAAGCGGCACCCCCGCCCACTCCCGTTCCAACTCAACCGGAAACCCCGACTCCGGCACCGGAAACTCCAACTCCGGCACCGGAAACCCCGACGCCCACACCGGAGCCGGCACCGAACCCGTAAATCTGCGTGTACTCGTTGCTGTGGGTGGTCGACTAGGTGGGTGGTGTTTTTTAGGGGAATTTTTTGGCAAGCCGAATTTGAGCCGGATCGTCCGGAAAAATCCTGAGGAATATTGGGAATATGCCGCAGGGATTTTTACGGGCGAGACGGCCAAAGGCGACCATGACAAACATTTCATCTAAAAACACCACACACCTCACCACCCACAGGCTTCAACCGACCTCCCTGGAGTTACCCCATGAACGCGATCATTCGATCCATCGTAAGGAACCCAACGCAGACCCCGGTACTGCAAATCCAGCGTTCGTGGTTTTTCCGGCGGCAATTTTTTTCCACCCGAAACCCGCTCCCGATGTGGTTCTTTGCCGTTGCCCCGTTGTTGTTTTCGTCATCGGCGGATGCTACCGACGACCCACACGTTTCCGGCACCGACCTCCCCCATGCCCCGGTTGTTGTCGAAGCGGATTGGAATTACACCGTTCCCATGCGCCCCCATCATTGCGACAACGTTGCACCGGGCCAACCACTTCAATCGGCAATCGACGCCGCCGACGACGGAGCGGTGTTGTGCCTTGGGGACGGCGACTATCCCGGCCATGTCGTCATCAACCGCCCGATCACGTTGTGGGGTACTCACAAAGCACGTATCGTGTCGTCGGGTACGGGTACCACGGTATCTGTGTTAGGACACGACGTGACTTTGGCCGGATTTACGGTCGACGGCAGCGGGCACCGGTTTGACCAAACCGACGCCGCAGTCCGCGTAGAAGGGTTTGGACATGTGGTCTCCGGACTGAAGGTGTTGCGGGCCACATTTGGAATTCTTGTAGAAAAGTCATCGGGGTGTACCGTGTTCGGAAACCATGTGTCGGGCGACCTCCATGCGCCGTTTGGAACCCGGGGTGACGGAATCAGGCTGTGGGAAACCCGCGCGACGGTGGTGGACAACAATCGGGTCGACTTCAGCCGGGACGTGGTGGTGTGGTATTCGTCCCACAACATCATTCAAAACAACCTCGTGACCGGCGGCCGTTACGGCACCCATTTTATGTACAGCCACAACAATCTTGTTCAGAACAATCGCTATCTTTCCAACATTGTTGGCCTTTTTGTCATGTACAGCCGCAACGTCGTCATTTGCGAAAACACCTTGGCCGGTTCTTTTGGAGCGTCGGGGATCGCTCTGGGGATAAAGGAGTCCGGAAATCTGACAATTTTGCGCAATACCATGGTGCGCAACACCATCGGCATCTATCTGGACACGTCGCCTCTCAACGTCGACGACTACAACCGGTTGGTGTCGAATTCGATCCGTCTCGGCGGAGTGGCCGTAGCGTTCCACGGTCGAACCGAACGAAATACCTTTGTGCACAACGTTTTTACCGACAATTTGGCGATGGTGGAGGTAGAAGGGGGAGGAGACGCAATGAGCGCCCGGTGGATCACCAACGAATACAGCGATTACGCTGGATACGATCTGGACAACGACGGACTGGGCGACGTGGCCTACGAACAGTCACGCCTGAGCAGTCATCTGTTGGGGCAACATCCATCTCTGGCTTTTTTCCGCAATACCCCTGCCATGTTCGCAACAGACACCGTACAACACGCACTCCCGCTGTTTCCGCCCAAAATTTTGTTGCGGGACGACTACCCGAAGATGGGAAACGTCGACAACGCTGCGGCGACCAAGGAGGCCGAGGAATCGTTATGAAAATCGAACTTCACAACGTACAAAAACGGTTTGGTAAGGTGACGGCACTAAACGGAATCACCACCTCCGCCCAAGCCGGCGCCAGGCTGGCTTTGATCGGTCCCAACGGTTCCGGCAAATCAACATTGTTGCGCGCGATCCTCGGGTTGATTTCGGTCGACGGTCAATTGCGTATCGACAATTTGGATCCCATCGCCGACCACCCCCAGCTTGCACAACGCCTGGTTTATGTTCCGCAGGTAGCGCCGCGTCTGGCGGTTCCCGTGCGTGAGTGTGTACGCGTGCTCTCCGGTGTACGCGGAATCAGTCCCCGGCAGGTCGCCGCCGTTGCAACACGACTGGATTTGGACCTAGAGGGAGTCGGCCGACGTCTCGTGCGGGATCTGTCCGGCGGAATGCGCCAAAAATTGTTGGTGGCAGCGGCATTGGCCGCTCCGGCCGAACTGTTGGTCCTAGACGAGCCCACTGCAAGTCTCGACACCGACGCGCGGCAACGTTTTTATGGTCTGCTGGACGAATTGCCCCAAACCACCACCATCATTTTGTGTTCCCACCGCCTCGAAGAAGTCCGGCAGGTTACCCAATCCGTGTGGGCACTTCGAGACGGCGTATTGAGTTTTTCCGGACCGACCGAACAATATCTTCGCCAAACCGCACTGACGATTGTGGACATCCGGGTTTCTTCTCCCTCAACAAACCCAAACCTTCCCAACCCACTGACCCATCACGGATTTGTGGAAGGAGCCAACGGCTGGTGGAGAAAAGTGTTGCCGCAACACCAAAAAGTCCAAACGGTACGAGACCTGACCCGGCAACTCAACGGCACCCTTGCCGATCTGGTCGTCCGCGATGTCGAAAATCTGGTAACGCCCTGGGCCACCACCGAACAGGAGCCGTACGATGCGTGACCGCGTGACCATAACCGTAGGTACCCTTGTCGCCATCATCGTGTTGGCGGGCGCGTTCTGGGTTTACACCATGGTGTTCGACGCCCAGACCCCGGCCAACGAACCCGTCGAACCGGTTTGGGGAAAAGAGGTGTGTGCTTTTTGCCAGATGCACGTCACGGAACACGGATTCGCCGTTCAAGCGCACCTGCCGCACGGAGAAACGGTGTTCTTTGATGATCCCGGGTGTTATTTCCAATGGGAATCATCGACACCGGCAATCAATGCGGTCTGGTTTCACCATCTGTCGGAAAACCGGTGGTTAAAACCAACCGAGGTCGGTTTTTCCAAAGTAGCGGAGTCACCCATGGGATTCGGCCTAGCCGCAGTCCACTTGGCCGAACCCGGAGTATTGTCGTTTGCCGCAGCCCAGGCACTGCTCGGCAAAAAATCCGAAACAAAGAGGACCCCATGAAAGAGTCCATTCGTAAATTATCCGGCTTTTCCGCGGCATTCCGCCTTGATTTTGCCGAAGCTCTACGGTCGCGGTGGGCGCTATTGTGCGCACTATTATATGCTGGACTTGGCTGTGTGTTCGTGTTGGTAGGCATGCGGGAGTCGGCTCTGTTGGGATTTACCGGCACAAGCCGCGTATTGTTGGGAACCACCCATCTCCTGCTGTTGATCCTCCCTCTTTTGGCGTTGTCGGCAACCGCCCAGGTCATCAATCGGGCGCGGGAAGAGGGCGCGCTGGAGTTGTGGCTAAGCCAACCGATTCGGCGAACGGACTACATCCTGGCGGTCGCACTCTCGCGGTATGTTGTTTTGACTGCTCCTTATGTGATCATCTTGGCATTGCTGGGAGTGGTGTCTACCCTCTGGTTCGCTTCGTCGATATCCTGGCTCGTGTTGGGACGCGCCATCGCGGTGGGAGCCGCACTCAACGCGTCGTTTGTAGGGCTGGGGGTTGCGCTGTCGAGTTTTCTGGCAACCCCTACCCGTTCCGCAACCACCGCCATTTTTGCTTGGCTCATCGCAGTCGTGTTGGTCGATTTTGGCCTCATCGGCGCAATGTTGCAGTGGCGCCTTCAGCCCCAGGCCGTCTTTGCGCTGGCGGTCATCAACCCCGTACAAGCCGCCCGCATGGCGCTGTTGTCGGCGCAGGACCCGGAACTATCTATTTTGGGACCGGTTGGCTTTTATCTAACGCATAAGATCGGCCCGTCACCGCTGTTTATCATTGGTGTAGCCTGGCCGATAGCCGCCGGAGCATTGGCGTGGACCGCCGGTTGGATGCGGATTCGCCGCGGCGATGTTGTGTAATTCCATTCGTACAATCCCCTCGGTGGAGGTGTGTCGTGAAACCGTTGATGTTGGACCGTTTTTACAAATATCTGGATGCCCCGCTCACGATGTGGATCCGCGTGCTTCTGGTCCTGTTGTTGGTCCCTCTCGCATTCAGCGTTTTGTCTCCTCTGTGGAAAATCTCCATGACCGCGCCGCAGTATCCCAAGGGGTTGTGGTTGGAGATTTATTCGCACAAACTGGAAGCCGGCAACAACGGCCAACATTTGCAGGAAATCAACACGCTGAACCACTATATCGGAATGCACACCATCCAGCGAGAAGACTTAAATGAGCTGGATTGGCTGCCGTTTGCCATCGGTATTTTAGCGTTATTGACGCTACGGGTGGCCGTCGTCGGCAACGTCCGGTCATTGGTGGATCTCAGCGCGTTGGCGTTGTATCTGGCCGCATTTTCGTTTGCGAGGTTTTATTACAAAATGTGGTATTTCGGCCACAACCTGGATCCGAAAGCACCCATGACCATCGAGCCGTTTACGCCGGCGATTTTCGGCACCAAACAAATCGCCAACTTCACAACAACAAGCCTACCGGGAACCGGCGGCTGGCTGCTCGCGGTCTACACAACCGGAGTGATTGTGGTAACTTTACTCTACCTTTGGCTGGGCCGGCGCAACGCAATTCGGGTATTGGACACCACCACCGCGTAACCAAATATACCGCGCGGATGGATTGTGTTTTTTTTACAGTTGAATACAATGACCCCCGTTCAATGGCGCTCCACCGTTACTAGGTTCCTCTAGGAAACCAGAACACACACGGGGCGCCATTGAACATCAACGAATCCATTCACTTCGACCCCAAGCCCCGCTGCTCGCCGCCGTTTCATATCGTAATCATCCTGGTCGCTCCGCCAGGCGGGGTGATCGGAACAACTACGATACAACCAAAGTGACGGGGAGATCGTATCTTGACTTCGTAGGCAATACAACAGGTCGGAGGTGCATGCGGTTGGTCTCCGACCGATACGCTGTGCCAAGAATCATCCGCCGAACTGTTGACGCCGACTTTCGACTGGTGTAATCACGATTACGGTGGCGAAACCACAGTCCCTTAACCGATGAATACAGGAGAATCCCATGACGAAACAGGACCTTATCAGCGCCGAGCTTTCTCCGGAGGCAACAACACAAATCCGGAAACTGCTCCAGGATATCAACGTGCTTTTGCCCTTTTTGGTTGCGTTTTCTGCAGGGGAACGGGTTCGTTACCTCAAACCCGGTCCCGAGGCCCTGGATGCCAGCCTAGATATTGCCAACGCGGTAGCGGATCAGCCGGAACATTTTTCTCCCATCTCCCACGAAGATGCGGCGGAAATCCGTCGCGACATCGCCCTGGCCCGGGCGTTGGCGCCGGTGGCGCAAGCGGTCAACTCGCTGTCGGAGTCGTTATCCGACACGATTTTTGCAGCCGAATCCGATGCGTTCCGCCGAGCGACCAAGTTGTATGCACAAATTCGAACGATCGAAGCCGAAGTCCCCGGCATTGACCAATACGCTGCAACGATGCGTGCTTATTTTGATCGCTCCCCTCGGAAACCTACCGTTGCCGAATAGGTTCAGCCGAAAGGAATACCGCGTTGCGCCCATTTTTTCCCGACATCTGAGTTCGCCTATCCTGGCGACAAGAACCAACCTTCTCCCGAGATGTGCCACACTGCTCGGGAGAAGATCCAACCTTCTCGGGAGAAGATCCAACCTTCTCGCGAGAACATCCGATCTTCTCGGGAGAACACTCAACCTTCTCGCGAGAACATCCGATCTTCTCGGGAGAACATCCGATCTTCTCGCGAGAAGATCCAAACTGCTCGCGAGAAGATCCAAACTGCTCACGAGAAGGACGAAACTTTTCTAGGTGTGTAGTGTTTTTTTGAATTCCACGCCCTGGCGGCCTTTGGCCGTCTCGCCCGCAAAATTCCTTGCGCCATATCCCTGATATAACTCCGGATTTTTCCAAGCGATCCAGCGAAAATTCGGCCGGCCAATAATTCTCCTAAAAAACACCACACTCCTAGTGAGAACTCCGGGTTAACGGCGGGCACATGGGACTCCTGTCCAGTTGCGTTAAATAATGGGACCCTTATGAATCTGCTCCGCAACCGAACAAAATCCCTGCTCGTCGTTGGCTCCGGTGGCGTCCAACCACTTCAAATCAGAAAACAGGCCGGCGAAAACACTGTTGTGATTGGGATTGCTGTCCAGCGCCACAGGAATGATTCTTCGAACCTTGCTGCCGATATAACCATGAAGTCCGCACCACGTATGTTGATAACCCAAATGAAGACTGTGCTTAACGAACAAGGCGGTGTTGAGTTCACGCAAACACCACGGCCGAGTCATGTATACGTTGGACATAAGCAGTACCAAGGTCGTGGCATTTTCCATCGCGTGCGATATCGAGGCTTCGATGGAAATTCCTGCGTCAAAATGCTGATCATGATAGAGTTGATTCTTAGGAATGATGCCGTTTAGCACCGCCAGCAACCGAGTTGCTCGGGCGTCTTTGTGCGCGTAACTGATAAAAAATGTCGGGAAATGCGCGAACCTTTCCAGATCCCGCAGATACAGCGCCTTTCGGTCCGCCGCGTCTTCGTCCACCACATCCCGTAGCACATAACAAGCCGCGGCCAAAAAATCGACCGCCCGACCTTTTTGACCGACGGAGTCGTAACACGCCGCCAATCGGCGTAGGGTCGACGCGTAACACTTCACAGAACACCTTCTTGCACGTGGTAGGACGGTCGTCAGTACATCTATGGCATTATCCCACTGATTTTGCGCCATGCACCTTTTGGCCAGGTCCAGTTGAGCACAATGGTTGTCTTGGTTGTTGTGGCTGGTTAAACAGCTCATAGTTGTTCACCTCCCCGCCTTACCTAATGGGAGTCGAAGTCCCATCTGCTTCGGGACCGCAATTCCTACCGGTCCTTTGGCTGCATTGTATTGTGTTACGTTCTGATTCGTGGGTCTCTGAATCTGTCTCGTCGGAACAGGTCGTTTCGCGGCTTGGTTAACTTTATTCATGGCGTTCGCGAGATCCCGACGAATGTCATTGGTTCGCGGCCGAATTTGTGACTTTGACATCGCCCCAGATGACTCGACTGTCGTACCCTTTGACTTACCGTCACCCGGCGGGAAAGAATTCGTTTGTTTTCCATGTCGTTTGTCCAATCTTGCTAAGAACTCAGGGTCAACCACAGGGTTGTCGCTCTGGATGACAAGTTGTGTAAAACCTCTGACCAAATTTGGATTCTCTGCAATTTTGTTCTGTATTTCTTCGCGCGCCGCGATACGGGCGCTAAGATAAGAAGTGTACTTTACTTTCTTAAAGTTATCCTTATTTGAATCCAATTTAGCCAACTCCTCCAACACCTTGTCGTCGGAAAAATTGAATTCTTGGTGAAGGAAGTTGGCAATACCTTCACCATCAACAAAAACGGCCACAACGGTGGGATCTTTTGACTCTCCCGGTTTTAGAAATCGCAATTCAAACGTACTTGGGCTCCACTGAATGTCCAACGTGGTTCCTCGTTTTTTGTCGAGCAATTTGGGCATTACGCCCTCGTCGGATGGCTGTATGACGTACCGGGTATTCATTCCCATTAAAATATCGAACGTAGTTTTCGGATCGCGAGTGGGTCGATAAACTCTCCCGCTATGCTGAGGTATCTCGTCGTCTGCCATTGGCACATCCAACGACTGCCCGGCAATGATCAAGTTTGGGTCGTCAATATGCGGGTTACGGCGAAGTAGTTCCCCAATCATATCCATAACTTGATAATTGGGTGGAGTCGAAATATTCCAGTTTGTCAGCAACAAATCTCGAGCAATCCCTGTCAAAGTGTCACCTTTGTAAATTAATCTTGGAACACTTCTTCCAAGACCAGGGAGAAACCATAGCCCCATCGCGTATACGGCCACCGCACAGGCCACGGTATTACGTAAACCGGGTTTCCAATGTGTGAGACTCTTCATGTTCCCTCCTGTTCGTCAGACATGGTATCGGCCAATGCGCGCAGATTACGAACACAAAAGCGCCCCTTGGTAGAAATCCAAAAGGGCGTGCGGAACGAACTTCGCTGCATTGACCGGAAGGCTGTTGTAGTAAATCGACTCCAAGTGAGCCTATGGCAACAGTACTTTCGGTATGCTTGGTTTGTCAATCATGGATCCAACCTGCGTCCCATAACACCTGCTATCGCACGATAGTTCAGACCTTTCGGCAAATCGTTGGCAGCAGACAGGAAACATCGGACGATCTCGGTGTCGCGACCGCCCAATCCCGACCAAAATCGCATCAACCAACCCAGGTTCCTCAGTCCTCAACACGACTATCCAAGTTAGGAAAAACACCCGCCACTTGTGGATGTTTTCTTCCAACCCTCACCTGATATTGCCCATAGGCCGACCTTGGCCCTATCCGAGTCCTTCCGCTACGTGGCCTTGACAAGCGGGGCGGTTGGTCTTTTGTTGCGGTTTAGTTGGTCTGCCCACGCCGGGGAATGTGCCCTCGCGTAAAAACAACCCAAACTCGTTGTTGCCGGAGGATAGTCACACATGGATACAAGTAAGTTAACGGAAAAATCCCTTGAGGCGATTCAGAATGCCCAAAAACTGGCCGTTCGATATGGCCATCAGGAGGTGGACATTCTTCATTTGATGGCCGCTTTGGTGGAGCAACCCGATGGGCTTATTCCGCGGCTGCTTCAGCGTATGGATGTGTCGGCTTCGTTATTTGGGTCGGAGTTGGAACAAAAATTACAGGCGATTCCTCGGGTGTCGGGCCCTTCCGGCGAACTGGGGAAAGCTTATGTAACCCGTGCGCTTCAGGAATTGTTGGTGCGTGCCGAAGAAGAGGCGTCGCGTTTAAAAGACGAGTATGTGAGTGTGGAACATTTGGTGTTGGCCGCATTTGAGGCACGGGGGCATGTGATTGGGAAGGTGTTTGCCAATGCGCATTTCACCCGGGAGCGGTTTTTGGCGACGTTAACGGCGGTTCGGGGAAATCAACGGGTGACCAGTGCCACGCCGGAGGTCGCTTACGAAGCGCTCCAGAAATACGGCATTGATTTGGTGGCTCAGGCGCGCACCGGCAAACTTGATCCGGTGATCGGTCGCGACGCGGAAATCCGCCGGGCGATTCGGATTTTGTCGCGTAAAACCAAAAACAATCCGGTGTTGATCGGTGAACCGGGGGTGGGCAAAACCGCTATCGTGGAAGGAATCGCCCAGCGTATTGTTCGGGGGGATGTACCCGAGTGGCTCAAAGACCGTACGGTGTTTTCGTTGGACATGGGGGCACTGCTGGCGGGTGCCAAATATCGGGGGGAGTTTGAAGAACGACTCAAAGCGGTCCTCAATGAAGTGCGGCAATCGGAGGGGCGGATTCTGTTGTTCATCGACGAACTCCACACCATCGTGGGGGCGGGAAAAACCGAAGGGTCTACCGATGCCGGCAACATGCTCAAACCCATGTTGGCCCGCGGCGAGTTACATTGTATTGGGGCCACGACCGTAGACGAGTACCGTAAATACATCGAAAAAGACAAAGCTCTGGAACGGCGATTCCAACCGGTGACCGTCGATCCGCCCAGTGTTGAAGATACGGTGTCGATTTTGCGTGGGCTCAAAGAACGGTTTGAAGTGCACCATGGCGTGCGGATTCAGGACAATGCCCTTGTGGGGGCCGCCATTTTGTCCAATCGCTATGTGAGCGACCGATTCCTGCCGGACAAAGCGATTGATTTGGTTGATGAAGCCTGCGCCATGATTCGTACCGAAATCGATTCGATGCCTGCGGAACTCGATGAGGTGACCCGCCGGGCGATGCAGTTGGAGATCGAAGAAGCGGCGTTGTCGAAAGAAAAAGACCGGGGGAGCCAAGAGCGGCTCGAAGATTTACGGAAAGAATTACAGGATTTACGAGCCCAGGCCCAGACCATGCGGGCGCAGTGGGATGCGGAAAAACAGGCGATCGAAAGCCTGCGGTCCTTGCGGGGAACGATTGAGCAAACCCGTCTTGAAATCGAACAAGCGCAGCGGGATTACGATCTCAACCGCGCCGCCGAACTCAAACACGGCAAGTTGCCGGAATTGGAACGGCGTTTGCGGGAAGAAGAAACCAAACTCGGCAAAGAACAGGGGGCGGCGAAACTGTTACGTGAAGAGGTCACCGAAGACGAAATCGCCGAAATCGTGTCTAAATGGACAGGCATTCCCGTGACGCGGCTTATTGAAGGGGAGCGAGACAAGTTGTTGCGGCTTGAAGATATTTTGCATCAACGGGTCGTAGGGCAGCATGAAGCGGTGAGCCTGGTGGCCGACGCCGTCTTACGGGCACGAAGTGGGATCAAAGACCCGCGCCGGCCCATTGGATCGTTTATTTTCCTGGGTCCCACGGGTGTGGGCAAAACGGAGTTGGCGAAAACCTTGGCCGAGTCGCTGTTTGACAGCGAAGACAACATCGTGCGCATCGACATGAGCGAATACATGGAAAAACACACCGTGTCGCGGCTCATCGGAGCGCCTCCGGGGTATGTAGGTTACGAAGAAGGTGGGCAACTCACCGAGGCGGTACGAAGAAAACCTTATTCCGTGGTGTTGTTTGACGAAATCGAAAAAGCGCACAGCGACGTATTTAATGTGTTGCTGCAAATTTTGGACGACGGTCGGGTGACCGATTCACATGGGCGGGTGGTGAACTTCAAAAACACCGTGATCATCATGACCTCGAACATCGGTTCACCGCACCTGCTGGATGGGGTCACCGCCCATGGGGAAATCACCGAATCGGCGCGAGCGGCGGTAATGGGTGAGTTGCGGCGTGGGTTTAAGCCGGAATTTCTGAACCGGGTCGACGACATCGTGTTGTTTAAGCCGCTGTCCAAACCGGAAATCAAAAAGATCGTGTTGTTGTTGGCAAAAGGGTTGGAAAAGCGACTGGCGGAACGGAATATCGACATCGAACTCAACGACGCAGCGTTGGAATTTATCGCCAATGCGGGTTATGACCCCGTGTACGGGGCACGCCCACTCAAACGGTTTATCCAACGGGAAGTCGAAACACGCCTCGCCAAGGAGCTGATCCGCGGGGACGTACGAGACGGCACCAAACTGCGAATCGGTGTACGAGACGGCCACATCGACATCATGTTTGTGGAAGCCGCACAGGCTTAATCTCGTCGCACGGATTTCAAAAACCGCCCCCAATCGATACCCCTAAGCTGTCCGGGGTCATCCACAGAGCCGTTTTGGGCGCCGACCCGTTGTCGTCGGCGGCGTCCACCAACAACAATACTACCCCGGTTACCACTGCTGCCCCTCCCGCTGCGAGTAAACCCACTCCCGCCTGCGATTTCCACTTTGCCGATTCTTCCAGGTCAAACGCATCGGGTTGGGCCAACCCCACAATTACCCCATTGGGGTCGGTCTCGGCTCCGTTGACCTCATCGGCATCCGCGTGTCCCAACGCCAACATCACCCCTCCGCCAATGGCAATCGCGGCTCCGGCACCCAAAATCGACCATCCCCAGATTTCCAAGTCCCCCATCGGCTCGTCACCCGACGCCGTCGTGTTCACCACCGCGGGGGCAGGCATCAAAGAAACATCCAACACCGTTTCTTCGCCTGACGACACCGTCACCACGTGTTGGCTGCGCCCTACCCCGTCGGCTGTGACCACAATGGAATGTTTTCCGGCATCCAGCAACCAATTCTCAATCGGCGCCGGCGCGGTGGTCACGTCGTCGACTATGACTTGCGCGTTGGGGGCATCGCTTCGCACCGTCAACCATCCGCGGTTAAACGCCACCTTCACTTCGGCGATCCGGGTTTCGGTTTCCTGCTTTTCCTCCGGAGTCGGCGCTAATTTAAGATAAGCACGGTAGGTCGCCAAGGCTTCTTCCCACTTTTCCGCCAACTGTAGGCTTCGGGCGCGGTTCCACAATAGTTTGGGTTCCGGATTAAGCGCATAAGCTTTGGCCAACAGTTCGGCGGAACGTTCATATTCGCCGCTGTCAAACGCGGTGCGCGCTTCCTGATACAGCGCCTGAAATGCCGGATTGTGTTCTTTGGTTTGAGCGGTCAAAGGTACTATCGGCGCCCAAACCAACATCACGGCGAAAACCAGTCTGAGAGCCGGTGAAAAACGACAGAATACAGGGAAAGATACCATGGTCGCCTTCGTTATTTTTTCCACTTTTCAATGTGGTGGGGGTTGGGGTCGGGGTTTTGTTGGGGTACCGGTTTGCCTGTCGGAGCATCCTCCCATTTTTCGATGACCGGTTTGTGCTCAACTGGAGGCGCGTCGGTAGGAGCCGGCGCGGTGGTTGGCTGGGAGACGGTACCGGCAACCGCTTGCTCACCTGGGCGGGGTGCTCCCTTTTTTGTAACCTTCGGCACAGCCGCCAACACAACGGCAATATCGGTTTGTTTGTCGGAATCAAACGGCACGGTCAAACTTTGTTGACCCTCACCACGAAACTCCATGGTACCTTTGACCCCCGAATCCACCGGGCGTTCAAGGGGGGTCGTTCCCCATTCTTCGCCGTTGACTAAAACCAACGCTCCAGTAGGAGTCGACGACACCCTCACCATACGTTGTACGGCCTGGGGAGTAGTCGGGGGAGGGGTTTCCGCCGCCGGCGTCGGCTGAGGTTCCACAGGCGGGGGCACCTCCACCTGCGGTGCGGCTTCAGCAATGACGGCACCTTGATCCGCTGCCGGCGTTGGATCGGGTTTGGGCTCCGGCTGGGAAGGTTGTTCCGGGGCCGGTCTTTCCGATTTGGGCTGAACTGGAGTCGGTGCCGTCGTGGTCGCCTGTGGCGACACCGTAGCCGAATCGTCTGTCACGGATAGGGTCCACCACCCCAACGCCACGGCGGCAACCACCACGATGCCGGCCAACACAACCCATACCCCGTTTCCGGATTTTTTGGACGGCGGCGGCGAAGAAGGAGCCAACACCGGTTCGGCATCGGCCGCCAACGTGACATCCACCGCGGTCCCATAGGTCATCGGGGCGGATTTGGGAGCCGTAACCCCGGTGGCGCCGGCGCGCAGTGCGGGGCGGGGCGATGCTCCGGTTGTCAAACCCAGTTCCAACCGGCACTGCTCAAACAAGGTGATGCAATCGTCTGCCGACTGCGGCCGTTGTTCGGGTTCTTTGTTCAGTAACTTAAGAATACAACGTTCCAAAACAGGCGGAACCGCCCCCGGGGCCACGAGACTCGGCGCCGGCGGCGGCAGATGAACGTGGCTATGCAGCACATAAGGCGTCGCGCCGCGGAAAGGAACCTGCCCGGTGGCCATCATGTACAACACAACACCCAGCGAGTAGATGTCCGAACGACCATCGGCCGGCGCACCCATCGCCTGCTCGGGCGACATAAACGCCGGGGTGCCGACTATCAACCCGGTCGTTGTCAACGTAGCACCGCCTGTCCCATCGTCGGCTTCGGCGAAACGCGCAATACCAAAATCGAGCACTTTGACGTAATCGGGTTCCCCAAACACATCGATCAAAAAGATGTTTTCGGGTTTCAGGTCGCGGTGAACAATGCCCTGCGCGTGGGCCGCGCCCAGTGCTTTGGCGATCATGATGCCGATACGTAAGGTACGATCCAGGGGGAGCGGCCCGTCTTGCTCCACAACCTGCCCAAGCGTTCGCCCCGACAGGTATTCCATGGCCAAATACATTTCCCCGTCTTCGGTGTGGCCGAAGTCGTACACCCGCACGGTATTGGGATGCTCCACCCGCGTGGTCGCGCGCATCTCTCGATAAAATCGTTGGATGGCGTGCATTTCCGGTGCGGTTCGGCGATTGAGAACCTTCAGGGCCACGAGCCGATCCATGTCCACTTGGCGTGCTTGGTACACCACACCCATTCCCCCCGAACCAAGCCGGCTTTCGATGAGGTATTTATTGGCAAAAGTTTTGCCGATCCATGGGTCTTTTGCCTGAATCCGGCTTTTGTTGATGGTCGATACATCACAGCGCTCGCAGCGGTCTGTTTCTTTATCTTCCAAACAAATCGGACAACAACGGGACATAAACGCTCCTGAATCCAACCTCTCAAAAGTTTAGAACTGGATATCCACAAAATCGGGGGTATGTTCCCACTCCAAGATCAGTTCCGCATCGGGAGTCGCCTCTTGTTTGATCCGCCAGGCATGGTCGGTGGGAATCGTGTCGTACTCCTTGTTTCCGTTTACATCGGCGTAAAAGTCCACTTCATAAACGGAACTGGCATCGATAATTCCCGGAATCAACACTTTGAAGTCTGCTGCGTCGGGAATTTTTGCCAAACGATACATGCCTACGGTGGCCCCGGTGGCCATTTCCCGCACCCGGACTTCAAATAGGGCATTTTTGTGGAATTTATCCATTCCGGTCACGTGCAGCACAAAATCGCCGCCGATGGGTTTGGGCTCTTCGAGGTCGACGAACAACGTGTCATGAACAAATTCATACGTGGCGCTGGTCAACTCCCGTTCCCAGGCGTGATCGGCTTTGGGGGGTGTGTAATCGCCGCTTTTGTCGAGGTCGGCGTAAGCTTGTAAGGTATACGGCAGGCCGATTGCCGGAACCGCCCCGGGCATCTCAATGAGCGCCTCCGGCGCGTCCAGCGGGTCCAAAATCGCCCTCGCGCGCAAAAATCCGGACCCGGATACGACCCGGATTTCCGTCAACTGACCCACGTGGGCCGTCATGTTTTTTAACGTTAGTACCAGGTCGGGGCCAAAACTCGACGTGACGAGTTTGCAGATCCGAGTCGACAATCCCGGCTCAACGAGGCAGGCATAATCCGCGTCGCAGTCCTCGTCTTTTTGACAAGCAAACCGCATCTCCGCCACATCCAGTTCGGCACAGGTCCAGCCGACCATGCCGATTCCAACTGCGGCGCACAGAACAGCAAGGCGATGACACGTTTTGAGGCAACGAATGAACAATGGCACGTTATGCTCCCTTGATTGCCCCAACCATGGAGGCCAAAAACAACTCACCCGACGGCGCCGGCGGCAGGGCCGCGGCCAATCGAAACAACGCGGACGCCACATCGGCGCCTGAAGCCGGCCAGCCTCTCAACACACCATCCCAGTCCTTATTTACGCCAAGGACCCCCTTGTAGTCCACTTTCACTAATTTTACCGCATCGACCAGCACCTCAGTCCAATCGGGAGGATCGGGAAAAGCAGCAGCGGCGGGGAAATTTGTGGCGGAAACCAGGCGGCTCAATGTGTACGTACCGCTGACCAACGCACGCGCCAACCAGTAGGCGCGCCCCGGAAAGGTGTCCCAAAACGACCACATCGGCACTTTGTGACCGGTCCACGGCAACTCTGCGACGACGGTAGCGACCATATGCCCGAACAAATCGGCAATCGACGCTGCTTCGCGGATTCCAATGGTCCGCTTTTTGGGCAAAGTCTCGATAATCCCCCACGCCGGACCCAACAATCGGGGATCGTCGGTGGTCAGAAACGCTCGCCACGTGGGCCACGCAACCTCGTCCGGCCCTTCTTCGGCACGGGTCCAGCCTTTACGAATCATGGGGGAGGCAGCGAAATCGTTGATCATGGCCAGCGCGGCAAGCTGAACTTTAACCGCTTGATAGCGGTAAGTTGGCAGCAGTTCTCGGTTACATAAGGCAACGCCGGCAGACAAAGCCGCATCCCACCGGTGGGTGGCAACGTGTTCCAAAGCCGCAGTGACCCGCAGGTCCGGCGCGTGTTTTAGCCGCTCGTCCTCGGCGTGGTCGTCGGCCAATATCACCCGCAACAACTCAATAACCGCCTGCGCCGTGTCTTGGTCCCCGGACTGCAACGCGCCGGCGCTGTCCGGCAAACCGGCGAGCAAGCCGTCGGCCAAAAACCGTGCACTTTCCGCATGGTACTGCACAAGTTGGCGGTATAATTTGCCGGCAGTGGTCAAAACAGCCACCTCCTGAATCGGTGTTTCTCGTAAGTTACGAAGGCACAGGCCGCGGCGTTGTTCCCAGGCTTCGGGGTGACCCGCCGCAAGACGGCTTTCCAACCACTCAAGCCAAGCCACGGTCAACCACGGCGCCCGCACACCCTGCTCCACTGTACGATCCAACACGTCGCGGTGGATCATTGCCAATGTGTCGGCCCGGGTGAGGTCCCCGACCTGTCGCAGGAGCGCTTCCGCTATCAACAGAGAACGGGCGGCTTGATAACCACCCGCACCCGGCAACGCAGCACCGGTTGCCAACAACGCCTGCTCCGCAAGACGTCGTTTGTCTACGTGGATCAGGTGGGCAAAGGGTCCTTGGGTCATTTCGCACAAACGCCACACACACTCTTCATCTGCCGACTTGGATTCAAACCGGTGTACCAGTGTAGCTACGGCAAGTTCACCGTATCCCAAAGCCAACCATAGCTTTATTTGTCGGTCCAACGAGGTTGCGACAGGGGGCAGAAACAACGAGTCGACGTCGTGGATGGTTAACGGTGGGTCTGGGGTAGTTGAATCCGCCTGGGCCGGTGTTTCAACAATACGGTGACCGGTGAAACCTAAAGACCGAGCTTGTTGAAGCTGTCCGAGGCGAAAATGAAGCCGCCCGAGCCGTGGGCGAACCGTTGGGTGGTTTCGTAACGGCTCAAGCAACGCCAATGCTTTCGCGTCGTCCCCATTCGCCGACTCCAAATCCGCGTACCACAACAGTGTCTCCGGCCAGTTTCCGTGATTGGACGCCGCTTCAGCGGCAAACCGCCGCGCCGCAGTGTCATCGCCGCGGCGTTGCGCCAAGTCGGCTAAGATCAATCGACCGATCGGCCACGGACCCAAACCGGCAGCGGCAAACAACCGATCGACGTAGGCAATCGATTCCGCAGCTTGTTTTTCGTCGCCAAACGCGGCGGCACGAAAGGTTTTATCCACCTCGCTGGTGGGATTCCATTGACCATCCACTTCCGAGATCACTTCGGAAATGGTGGCGCGAATCGCCGGGTATCGGTAACATAAGCGACCTAGCCCCGCGACCATTCGCCCACCAGCCAAAAGCCAAACGTCGGTGCCGGCACCCAGGTCGTACAACCAATGCACCAGCGACAATGCGGGCCCTTCCTGCTGGGTCAAATCGTGGTCGGCCAGACCCTGCTGTAGACCTGCCAACACGGCCGTCAGGCGTGCGTCGGGATCCACAACGTGTTTCAAGGTTGTCATGAGGCGCAAAATGGCATCACGAGGCATCATGCTGCACACTTCGCGTACAAGTTCGGTCGGTAACTTGAGTACGGGATGCGAGATAGGCTCCTGGTCAATGCGGAATCCCTGGCGCCTTAACCCTTCGGCAACACGGACGTCCCGCTCGTCCGGCGCGGTGTGGGCGAGATAACTTACCAGTGCCCGTTGTACCGAACGGGGAGACGGAGACGCCAGGGTGGGGTCGACAAGGGACCATTGGTGGCGCATGCGCGCATGCCGCCACAGATCATATGGTCGATGAATACGGGAAACATTACGATTTAGCCATCTTCTGGCGACATCAAGCGGTAACTTACGAAAAAAGGCGCGGCCATCGGGACTTTCCAGGTCGGATTCGTCAACAAAATCACCGGCAAAAATCGCTTCCGCTATCGCTGCAGGCACATCCCGAACCGGCGCGGTCGGCGAGGCCGAATCGGCGGGGTCCGGCGGCGCCGGTTCCATTTTTGGTGGGTCGGCCAACGGCGGGGCGGTCTCTTGGTGATGGATCCACTGCAACAACTGTTGGGTGCCGGTTTTTCCATAGATGGCAGCAAACCGCTGAACAACGCTGAAAATGGACGCCGTATTTTCAAACTCGTCGTCCAGTCGCACCCATTGCTCGCCGGCAAAATCGATTTGGTCGGGCACACGGCTATGCCCGGACCCAGGTGCGGCAACTTCAACCCGCAAAACACCATCGTTGTAGGCAACGGCGTAGAGTTCGTCGTGTGGAACACCAAGAGTCAGAAAAAACGTTGCTCGGATAACCGAAAGAGGCGGCGGCGCTGCGTCGGTACACCTGGGAACAAACCGGTACTCGGACCAGGGTTTGTCCGGCGAAGGCAAACTATCGGCACGTCTCGCCGTCACCGTCCAGATGAGGTCGCCAACAGGAATCCCAAGGTTCACTTCGAAAACAGATGAACCTACGGCAGTTTCGGCAACGGCCACCACGATCCGGTCCGGCAGACGCGAAATGGCCCCGATCTCGTCGGTTCCCACCTTGAGCGCCTGATACAACGTTTTGGCGATCACCCCGGCACGCAGGTGTACGTGAATCGGTACGGGGATCACAAACTCGACGTCACCCATGGTCCCCTCCGGCGATTTCAATCGGTCCACGCACCCGATAACGCCTCTCGCCTTGGGTTCCACGGGGGTCGTCGGTTGCATCCACCGGAGCAAATACACGTTGTCCTTCGCTGAGGTCCTTTATCGACTTTCCGTCGGGTAAATCGCCCGCCAAAATACAGACATCTGCCGGAAACAACTCACGGTTGACACCCGGCGGGCTTTCCAGCGCCGCCCAAGCGGTTTTGTTTGTTTTGAGCACCCGCAGGATTTTCAGCGGCAGGGACGCACCGGAGTTTATCTTAAATTTCTCCTCCAGTAAGTGAACCTGTTTTTTACGTTTTTCCTCAGACCATCCCGGCTCGGCAACCGATCCTTCCGCAACCCAATAAACGCGCAGCCCACCTTTGTTTTTTTTGTCATCTTCACCGCGTATCGGAGCAAACAATTCGGTTCCTTTCTGCAGATCCACAATGTCCAAAAAGCTGGGTAAGTCGGCGCGCCGGATCATCACCCGCAAATATTTGTGGCCATAGGATGGAGGAGCAGGGGAATCGACGAGTTCGGCGAGCGCAAAGCCGGTTCCGGGAAACAATACACGCAGTTTGTGTTTTTTTTCGGTTCCGACGTGAATTTTGGCTTCAAACTCCAACAGTTCTGCCCGCCGGGACTCTTCGTATGCCGGATGACGGTTGATTTCATCACGCAGCCGTTGTCCATCCACACCAAGTGGCCCGTCCATGGCCACAAGGGGTCGGACCAGGGCCTCGGCTTCAGACAACCTCTCCCCTTTTTCCAGAAGTTTACGGGCGACCCAAATCCGCAACCCGAGTAGACCCTCTTTGTCAATCCCTTGTTTTGCTAACTTAAAGGCTTCGTCCTGGTTACCCAGTGAATCCAGTAAATGAACAACCCGGGTCACCAGCGCCTCGTCTGAACGCAGCGTCTTGAGGGTCAACACGTGGCGAAGCATCAAATCAGCCGCGGGTTGTGGTCCAAGACGTTGCAACAGCACGTCCAGCCACAGGTTGGCATCCGTAGCGCTCCAGTCGTCATAGGTTCTGTGGGACGCGGCCTCGGCAGCCGCCTGTAAACATTCCGGAGGAACGTCGGTGTCCGGCGCACCGGCTTTTTTGTCGGCCCAAACCCGAACGATGATTTCCGAAGCAGCCGCGCGATCTTTCGGATCGTTCTGGATCCGCTCAATGGAATCGGCAAGCAATGCCGCATCGTCCCCACACGCCTCCCAAAGTTCCCGCCGCAGTCGCCTGAGTCTGTGGCCAATCGGACCGGCCGCAGAGTCAATACGCCGCGTTAATCCCTGCGCAAGCGTTCGCCGTTCTTCTTTGCTGAACAATTCGGCGCGGTCAGCGGCAGTGACAAGTTGTATCCACTCCTCATCGTTGTAAATTTGCAAGTCAGCATCTAAAGTAAGTATTAAATCGCGCGCTTCCACTTTCATTTGTGGATTGGGCGACACCTTATCGGTGGCGGCCTTTAAAGCCGTGCTGACCTTTGCTCGTAACATTGCCGGGGTTTCGCCAAACCGAGCTTCATAGTCGGTTATCCAGGTTCGCATTTGCCGAAAAGCCGCAACCCGGGCTTTCCCGTCGCTCCGTTTCAGCACAACAGCCCCAACGCGGAGCCTGCATTCGGCAATTTCAGACTGAAAAGGAGATTTGGCCAAATAAGACGTCAATTCCTGCACCGTTTTTGCCAAGATTCGCTCCGCAGCGGACCGAACTTTCCCATCTTTTGCTCCAAAACCATGTACAACAAGTTTGGCAGCCTGGGTAAGTGTCCGAAACCCCGCGGCAGGATTGGCCAATGCGGTGGGCAACGCCTGGAGCAAATCCGGGCGAACATCGTCAGGCGATCCCAAAAGCGCCTGCTCGGTTAATGCCGCCAACAAAACAAAATCTTCGGGATCGTGCAAAAATGCAGCCCACAACAGGGGAGCCATGGCGTCTCCCAAGGCGCGGGTTTGTGCGGGTGCACCGTTTAGAGCGGTTATCCGAAGAAATAAAACCGCGAGGTTATGTTCAAGATACTCCGAAATCAGCCGCTGATGGGAACATTCCGCATCGATCTGAGCTGCCAATACCCGCAATAACTTGATTACGTCCAATGCGGCGACAGACGGAGCCGTGGTCAGCGCGTCGAACGGACGCAGCGCGGTCCGTATTTTGCTGCGCCACGCCAAAGCCTGGCTGACTTCCGTGCTACCGGTAGTGGAGTTTTCGTTCATGATCACCTACATTTGCTTTCGCTGGGTACAACGACGTGGGCGTGGTCCGTACCCATCAACGCCTGTGGATGTTGTAACACCACGCCGCTTACATCCGAAACCACAAGAGAGCCTCCATGTTCCCGATCCGGGACAATATTCCAAGTCGACGGGTTCCATATGTCAACTACGCGATTGTCGCGGCCAACGTGTTGGTGTGGCTGTATCAGATAACCCTGCCCGCATCTCAGCTCGAAGCCCTGTTTTATCAGTGGGGCCTTGTTCCGGCCCATTATTCACACCCAACGTTGTCTGCACACCTGTCGTGGCAAGAACTTGCCGGACCATTCGTAACCAGCATGTTCACCCACGGCGGCTGGATGCATGTTATCGGAAATCTGTGGATGTTGTGGATATTTGGCGACAATGTCGAAGATTTTCTGGGGCACGGGCGGTATGCGTTGTTTTATTTGGTGGCCGGTGTCGGCGCCGCCTTGGTTCACCTGTTTACAAACTGGGATTCCACGGTGCCCACAGTCGGTGCCAGCGGCGCGATTTCCGGGGTGATGGGCGCTTATCTTATCCTTTATCCTACCGCGCGGGTGCTGACCGTCGTGCCGGTATTTATCGTTCTGGTACCGCTGCGGGTACCGGCGTTGCTGTTTATCGGCCTGTGGTTTGTGATGCAGTTTCTGAGCGGCACTTTCAGCCTTCTGGGCGCACCCGACGGCGGTGTTGCGTGGTGGGCGCATATCGGGGGTTTTGTTTTTGGCGTGTTTTTGTTGTGGTTGCTTGGAACCGGAAGGGAAAAAGTCCTCGAACGAACCGATTTGCGCCGGTCACGACAGTTTCGATCAATCGATCCGACCAGGAGAAGGGAGAATCCGTGGGATTAGCCCATCTATTCGGCAACTTCTTTGTTGTTTCTCGTTTATTTGTAATTCGCCAGAAGTGTGGTGTGGATGGCGGCGGAACCACATTGGCGGCGGTTTCGTTGGGAGTTTTGTTGGTTACCGCCGGCGTCGTATGCGCCTGCACTTCGTCTTTCCCCGAACCAAACAACAAACCGAACGAGCCTTCCAGCCGGACTACCACGCAAGAAACAAACCCGCCTAAACTCACCGATCCGGGCGGTGGCCCCAAACTCAAACCTACCGATCCACTACCGCCCGGAGCCGGATGCACTTTTGAACGAATCCAAACAACTGTTCGCACCCGTCTCGGCGCCGTGACCCAATGTTACCGAAACGAAGTCCAAAATAACCCGTCACTTGCTGGAAAAGTCAAAGTCGAGTTGGGGATCGAACGGGGAGGCAAACTGGTTCGGCGGAGTATTTTTGAAAGCCAAATGCCCACAAACGTCAACGCCTGCATCATTGAAGCTTTGGAAGGGCTGGAATTTTCAGGTGATTTTAACGAACCGTGTGTGATTATTTATCCGTTTGTGTTTTCAGCATCCACTCGGACACAGCACTGACAACGAACCGATTTTCAATAATTTACCGCATAAGTTCAGGATTTGGGTTCCGTTCGGCCACCCGAAACCACAACAGAGACTCAGTCATGGTTTCTTGGGCGGATTTGTCTGCCCCTGGACTCCGCCGCACCTTTCCTATCCTTTGTGTTGCGCCGGCTTTTAACACCAAACCGGCACGCTGCGCCGCTTCGCTCAGCAATGTTGCGTTGTCAAATCGTCGGTCACCGACCCGCGAGCTGCCGATCAAGACAAACAATTCGCCGGCGCGGTGTAACATACGCCTGATTTCCAGAAGCGACGATTCCAAATCGGCTCGCCAAAACGAAAGCGCCTGCTCCGGAGATTGTTCGGTGTGCCGTCGGGCGCCGATTTCGGAATTCATCGCAGCCGTAGTCTCGACTCCAAGCACAATTGACCGTAATCGTTGATGAAACGCATAATCGTACGTTCCAAGATAAGGCGGCGACGTAATCACAAGGTCGATACTTCCCTCCTGAATTCCCCGAAGGTGACGGGCGTCGCCGACTGCAATCTTCGGCGCCCGGGTCCCCGGAGGAACCAGTTGGGCAAATCTATCCAACTGCCCGGCGAGTTCCATTGCACGTTGACCAAAAAATTGACTTGTAAACCCGCGGGGCAAAGACGCGACTTTACGAACTGTGGAGCTATCCGTATGTTGGTTCGACACTTTGACGAGAATGCTGGACAACACCATTTCCAGCGCATCTCGGCCCCGCGACCACTCTACCTCGGCGATTCCCTCTTTTATATTAGCAATTTCGTATCGTATATGAGGTTCGATCCACCGGGCCAACACCGGATTGGCCGCTTCCCGAAACGTTGTTTTTTCCCGGGAACGGGCACGGCGATGGGCTTCTTCGGCAATGTGTTCGGCCAATACCACTAGCTCTTCGAGCTCATCTTGGGGCCACACACTGCATTTCAGCCTTGCCACACGGACCGCAAGTGGATGTACATCGACCCCGAAACCGCGGCACCCACGCAGCATGCCTTCAACCAGCGTGGTACCGCTTCCCAAAAAAGGGTCCAAAATCCGTGTGTTGGGGCCACCAAACTCGGCCAGCAAACGGCGGGGAATGTCCGGAAACATTCGACCGGGATAGGTATGAAATCCGTGGGTCAACTGACGCCAATCATGGCCGGGGTCGACTTTGAGAACATCAGCCAAATACCGGCTTTCCGGAGATGATTCCATCGGTGCCGAAGCGGCGCGGGGTGCTGAAAGCGATTGTCTGGAGTTCCTATTCATGTCGCGCACTATAACGATGGCAGCAACAAGGTCAATGGTTCCGCCCGTTCCGCGGCTACGGACTGTGGATGTCCAGAATATTATTTGAGTTCATTGGAACATTCCTGCCTTGACCCAACGAAACGAACGTCGTAGACAACCGGTGTGAGACGCGTGTCTCGGAGTTTGGCCGTCCCGCTGTCACAAACCGATGTGAACGGGGTTGTGCCGCCGTAATCAGGTTGTGAGGAGCAGGTGATGAAAGTGACTACAAAGTTCTGGATGTTCGTATCGTTGGTGATGTTCTTTGTCGGCATGGGGTGTGCAAGCACCAAAACCGCGCAATCGGAAGACAAAGGTCAACAGACCGGCGCCGCCACGCCAACAGCCGGCGGTGACTGTTGTGCAGGAAAAACCGGGGCTGCCGGAGATCAGAAAGGTTGTTGCCCGGGACAAGCCGCCGCGGACGCAAAAGGCTGTCCGGAAGGCTGTGACAAACCATGTTGCGCCGGCAAAGGGGAAGGGAAAGCCTGCCCGGAAGGCTGCGACAAACCATGTTGCGCAAAAAAAATGGAAGGCAAAAATTGTCCGGAAGGTTGTGACAAACCATGTTGTGCAAAAAAAGAAGGGCAAGCCTGTCCGGAAGGTTGTGACAAACCATGTTGTGCAAAAAAAGAAGGGCAAGCCTGTCCGGAAGGTTGTACCAAACCATGTTGTGCTAAGAAGACCGATGGTTAGATAAACCCGACCGCCAGGTTTTATGACCGCCTCTTGCCTTACCCCACACGTACTTTATTCCGACAATCACCTACTGGTGTTATCAAAGCCGGCCAATATGCCGCTTCAGCCGGACAATTCGTTTGATCCAAGCCTGTATGATTGGGCTAAACAGCGGTTGTATCAGGAAAAGCAGAAGGTGTCCGGCGATGTGTTCTGCGGGATTGTGCATCGGTTGGATCGTGACGTGACCGGGGTCGTCGTGTTGGCACGAACCAGCAAGGCAGCCAGCCGGCTATCCGAACAATGGCGGAAGCGTACCGTGGAGAAAGAATATGTAGCGGTCGTGTCGCCGGCACCAGCGTCGCCAAGCGGAACACTGCGTCATTATCTTCGCAAAAACACGATCACACGATACGTCAGCGTTTTTGATGAACCCGTTGCCCGCACACTCCCCGCCGTCACACGTTATGTTACTGAGTCCGCAAGCGCATCCGCAGCGATGTTACGGGTGTTTCCTGAAACGGGACGCCCACATCAGATCCGCGTTCAACTGGCCGCGACCGGGGCACCGATTTTAGGTGACCGAAAGTATGGCGGGCGGCCGTGTTCCCAAGGCCTTATGTTACACGCGCGGGCGTTGACCGTTGCCCACCCGACAACTCAAGAAATCATCCGTTTTGAGGCCCCGGAACCCGACTGGTGGAAACAAGTGATTTCGGAGCTGCCGTTCAAATAACAGACGATCGGGGAATAACCACGTATGTGCCTGTTGCGACATCGATTTCCATCCCTTCTTGCGCTAAGATAACATTGTTGTGAGCCAACATCGCACCGTCGCGTATCGAATCCAAATCCGCATCGGTATGGGTAAAATCGTGATGAAACAGCACCAGCTTTTTTGCGTTTGCCGCAACGGCGACACGGATCGCTTCTTCCCAAGTACTGTGGCCCCACCCTTTTCGGCCGACTCCCTGCTTGTAACAATACTCGTCATTGGAGTACGACGCGTCGTAAGTCATCACGTCAACGTTTTTGCACAACGCGACCACGTTCTGATCCAAACGGTCGGCAAAATGCTCGGTGTCCGTGACATGGGCCACGGCTCGGGATCGGTACTCAATCCGGTAACCCAAGGCGTCTCCTGGGTGATTTAATAAACCGGTGATGACTTTGATACCGTCTCCCAAATCAAGTTCTTGTCCGGGCTTCAACCCAAAAAACTGTAACCGAGCAGAACACTGCTCAAGTTCCACGGGAAACAGCGGATGGGTCATCAGCTTCACCAACGCTTCCCGAGGCCCTCCGTGGGCTGTCTGTTGCCCATAAATGTCCAACTGGGTTGTGCCGAGGTAGAGCGGCGCAAAAAAAGGGAGGCCCATTACATGGTCTAAGTGCATGTGGGTGTAAAACAACGCCAGCGACGCAGATCCACACAACACAAGCTGCTCACCGAGGTTACGAATCCCTGTTCCGCTATCGAAAACAAGTAAGCGGTCACCACACCGCACCTCGACACAGGAAGTATTCCCTCCGTAACGCAACATATGCGGTCCCGGAGTTGGAATTCCGCCGCGTACGCCCCAAAAACGGACCGTAAATCGATCAGCCAAACAGGATACCTTGTTTTACCGGCGCACCAATTCGTTCAAACCGACGGAAGAACACCGGGCAGACCTTCAATCGTCGGCACAGTCGCAGTTCAACTACACCGATGGTGCGTATTGTCCGCAAAAAAGACAACGTTTGCCACCGACAAATGACATTCGTCACGATTTATCACAACGATTCACGGCGAAACCGCAGCGGCCCAACCTGGTGACAAATCCGGGTTAGCAAGTTGTTCCTTTTGCGTTAAAATAGGTCAAAGTCGAAGGCTCTGCTGGTCCGCAGCAGTTCGGAACAGGAGTGGTGTTGTGCTTAACTTTTACCCGCTAAAGTGGATGACTGAAAAACCCAATTGGCTCGTGTTCATCGTCGTGTTGTGTTTAACCGGCACCATCGTCGCCCAGGAGCCAAAACCGCAACGGATTCCGGTAATCGAAGCCCATGCCCACTTAAGTTACGGTGCTGCACCGGCCATTGCCCGAGTGATGGAAACGAACGGCATTCGCTGGATGGTCAATCTGAGCGGCGGCTCTCCGGGGCGCGGAATGGAACAAGCGGTTCGCCTTGCGGAACAGATGCCGGGAAAAGTGGTCAACTTTTACAATCCGGACTGGTCACGCATTGACGAACCTGATTTTGCTGAATTGGAAACATTTCGGATGGAAATTGCAGCAAAACGGTTTGGTTATCGCGGGCTCAAAATTTCCAAACATCTTGGTTTGGGGTTACGATGGAAAAGCGGCGTATTGGTCGACATCGACGATCCGGTGTTGGATCCGATTTGGAAAAAAGCCGGCGAGTTGAATTGGCCCGTGGCGATTCACACCGGCGATCCCAAAGCATTTTTTGAACCTCTGACCCCTGACAACGAACGCTGGGACGAACTGAAAGCCCATCCCAGTTGGTCTTTTGCGGGGCCGGAGTATCCACGCCGAGCCGAATTGTTGGCCGCGCGGGATCGGGTTGTTGGGAATTTTCCCCAGACCGTGTTTATTTGTGTTCACTTTGGAAACAATCCGGAAGACATCGACTATGTGGATTCACTTTTGGACCGATTTCCCAATGTTGTCCTAGACATCGCAGCCCGTGTTGGAGAAATCGGGCGGCATGATGCCCAAAAAGTGAGGCAGATGTTTGTCAAACATCAGGATCGTATCCTGTTTGGGACCGACATCGGAATCGGTCCCCACGGGCTGATGTTGGGATCCAACGGCGAAATTCCGCCCACATATGCCGACATCAAACCGTTTTACGATGCCCATTGGCGTTTTCTCGAGTCCAACGACCGCCAAATCGACCATCCTTCGCCCATTCAAGGTAACTGGAAGGTGGACAGCATCGGACTGCCGCGGGAGGTACTCGAAAAACTCTACGCCCGGAATGCCTCCAAACTTCTCGGACTGCCGTTGGACAAACCTTAACTTAACCCGCATTCTCATGACAAACATGTCACCGGGTTATGGACGGCGCGTATACAGCGTTTCCCGGTGAATCCACCAGCAATTGATACCGCCCCACGCCGATTTCACCTGGAATATGAACCCGGGCTTTGAATTTGCCCGATGAATCGGTTCGGGTCGCACCCAGTTCGCGATCGTCGGTGCCGTGTGTCACTCCCAAAAGCCGGACCTGTATTGGCATGTTGCCGATTCCCACGCCGTCCAACCCAACCAGTTCACCATCCACTACGGTTGTTTCTCCCCGGAACAAACTCGGCTCCGCGTGTAGAATGCGTGTAAACGTCGGTAACAATCCACCTCGGCTGCCTCCGGAAGCGGGCAGCGCCTCTCCTTTACCCCCGCTGCTTATGGCTGTTTCCCACGGTAGTGCACCACCCGGCAGGTCTGTACCTGGCTGATCTCGCGCCGGCTCCATAGACGGCAGCCCAAAGACATCATCCGCTCCCGCAATATGACTTCCCCCAAATCCATTCCCCCGAGACCCGGCGGCAAACGGATCCGAGCCCGGCGGATTATGACGAACCCGGTCTTCTTCTCCCAATACCTGCAAACCTTCGGCGCCACCTCCCAAATCGATACGCAGCCACCCGGGATTGTCGCCTCCAATCCACACCTCCACAAACACATGCGCTTCGTTGGAAACATAACGCGCCGGTATTCCCAACGCCTGCGCCGTTACCACAAAGGCATGTGAACGATGTCGACAGATCCCGACTTGCCCCAACGAAATGTCCACATAGACATCACCGGTATCCGGAGGTGGGTCGGCGGGAGCAAACGCTCGAAACCAACCAACCAAACCCGACAACACCTGATCGAGGTTCATCTGCGGCGACACACCGATTTTGGTCCACACCCGCTTTGCTTTGGCTACAACGGACGGCGACGGGGGTTCAAAAAAACCACGAAAACTTTTGCGAGATTCCGCCAGGGACAATCCACGGGGCAACTCTCGGCCAAAATAGTGAACCGGTGCGTCCATCAGAAACTGTAACCGGAATCGCCCCGATGCATCGGCCATCACATAATAATTATCGGCACCATCTTTAAGAAATACGAGCTTTGACACCGTTGGGGTCGTATATCCTTCCAAGATCTGTGACTGCGGCGAAACACTGGGAATTGGAACCGGAATATCGGGCTTCAGTTCTACCAACAACGACGCCCAAAACGTCTGCCGGGATGGAGAAGTGACCGAACCAGACATCGGAAGTGGTTTCGCTGCAGGAGCGCCCACAACCAACGCAACGTCGTCGAGCACCCGGTCTTTGGCGAGATTTCGTTTAAACGGCACAACAGTTGGGTCAAAAACCATGTGGTAACGGAGCATCCCCTCCTTTTCTGTATTTCTGTCCAGCGGCGTTTTGTCGTCGGCGGTGGTGGGGCGTTCGCCGGCTTCATTGGGACCTTCGGCGGAATAAATCACCTCGCCCGACAAATCCTGGTCCTCTTCCGACGCCGACTCGTTCGGCCCATCGGATCCACCCGTTCCTGGTTTCCCGGTTCCCGGTTGACCGTCGGGGGGATTGCCGGCCGGTCGTGGCTCTCCAGCCGGCGCACCCTCACGCGCCGCCACCTCTGCCCCATTCGAACCGTTCTCCCCCAACAATGCCCGATTCGGTTCTTCGTCATCACCGTCGTATACAAATACCGGCTCGTCGGTGTTTCCGGCCTGTAACCCCCCCGTATCCGACGGCCCCGCCGGCAACGGCTCGTGCAGCACGGTCCCGTCAGGCAACATGGACTGCCGTGGCCACGCCACCGCGACCGCGACAGCCGCGATGCCTACCCAACCCAACACCAAGCCCATCACGAGTTTCCCGAGGGGCTGTGAACGGAATATTTTCGAAAAGAAACTTTGCATAAGAGCCTTTTGGAAGCCGGGGCTCTGAGAGGGTCAGCGGAAATAGATAAGTGAACCCTGTTCGGCTAATTTAGGCTGCCTTGTCCAGTCCCGTCCTTGCGAAATATTCCCGATATTCCTCAGTCCGGTCCCGGCCAATTCAGCGCTAAATTAGCTCGACCAGGGTCACTTCCGGCTTGAAGCTGACCCTCTGAGTTTGTGAAAAAATATGGGGACGGACTTGGACGCGAGGATTTTGGCCACGATGCCCGGAAAAAAACCGAGTCATATCGGGAATATGGCGCAGGTTTT
>JABWCM010000306.1 GCA_013360285.1 Myxococcales bacterium | reverse complement strand
AACCCGAGTCATATCGGGAATATGGCGCAGGGTTTTTCGGAGCCAAGTCGGCCAAAAGTCGCCGGCACCAGGGCGCGCAGCTATTTTTTCACAACCTCATAGTAGCGAATCCTGTTGCGACGTTTTAGAGTAGTACGCAGTCCGGATTTCTTACCAGGATTCGCAGCGTAAGAAATCCGCGCAACGCGACCCCCGGAGGGGCGCCCAGGAACGAAACGATGATAAACGATTGGTGGAATGAAGCAATCGCCGCAGCGGAAATGGGCCGAATTGGCGATAACGTGATTCGGGCGGCGATCAAAACCATTTGTCTGAAGCGGTCTGTAGAGATATTTCGCCTTTCTGCAAACAAACGACGTGAGGAATTGGAACGATTTACGGCGATTTTGGATCAATCGGAAATCGTCATCGCCCCGGAAATTGCCAATGCCCAGCATTATGAGGTTCCGGCGGAATGGTTCCAACATATGTTGGGACCGCGGATGAAGTATAGTTGTTGTGCGTTTTCGCCGGGTGTAACCGATTTGGCCGTGGCCGAAGACGTGGCGTTGGCGGAAACCTGTCGGCGGGCGGAATTGAAAGACGGCCACCGGATTGTGGAATTGGGGTGTGGTTGGGGATCGCTGACGATATGGATGGCGGAGCGGTTTCCGGCGAGTTCCATTGTGGCGGTGAGCAATTCGGCGAGCCAGAAACGGTTCATCGAGGATCAGCTTACGAAACGGGGTCTTACCAACGTGCGGGTGATAACGGCAAACGTGGCGCATTGGGAGCCCGACACCGCGGTTGACCGGGTGGTATCGGTGGAAATGTTTGAACATTTGCGTAATTGGCGGCGGATGTTTCAAAAGATCGCAAGCTGGCTCACACCCGACGGCCGGTTTTTTATGCACATTTTTTGCCACCGGTTTGCAGCCTATCTCTACGAAACAACAGGGGCCGATGATTGGATGGGACGAAACTTTTTTTCCGACGGAATGATGCCGTCAAGAGATTTACCCGCACAATTTCAAGATGATCTGCGGCTCGTCCGAACCTGGACCTGGGATGGCAGGCAATATCAAAAAACCGCAGCCGCATGGCTCAGTCGGTTTGATAACCAAAAATCACAGTTGACGGGCCGTTTTGACCCAAAAGAAATCCAACGATGGCGGATATTTCTGATGGCGGTGGAAGAAATGTTCGGTTGGCGACAGGGCAAAGATTGGGGGGTGGGCCATTATCTTTTTGAACGAAAAGGTTGACCCTAGATACCCGCAGGTTCATTCGGCGGCCGATTGAATCAGCAGGAGCAATTCTTCAAGAAAAGCGACATCTGCGGCCAAACTTTCGTCGTTGGGAAAAAAGGTGTTGATTTGGTAATGGCCGAAGTCGACGGCGTCTTGTAGTGTTTTTGCGGCTTCCGATCCGTCTTGGGGCACAATGTCTGTGCCATGAAACAGCGCCGTGGAATTTTGTAATGCCAACCCCAATTGCAAAATCGTAAACCCGCGTCTCACAATGGGGTTTTGGAAATAAAAAAGACTCCCGTCGAGGTCTTCCAACGCGGTAAGGGGTGGGGTGACCGTGGTGGTAAATTGGTGGGAAACCAGGTTACCTTGGTCGTCTTCGGTGTCATAGGCATACCCGAATTCCGCGATGGCATCGGTGAGTTGGGACAGGGTTTCGTATTCGGCCGGGCCGTCGAGCCGCATCATCAGCAGTCCGGGTTTTTTGGATGCAAACAGGGTTGGAATTGCCACTCCTTCCGTATTTTTGGGATCTTCGGGAGGTTGCGGATCGTTTGGGTCTTCCGGCGGTACTTCGGGGGCGACGTCCGTATCATTGGTTTTGGGTCCCAAAATATGGATCATTCCGGCTTCATCCTGCGCCCATTCAAATCCATACAACTCCCGCAGTTCAAAACCGTTTGTTAACTTAAACTGAATCTGAAGGTTGGATGCGACCGGGGTCAGCAAATAAGCCAGTTCTTCCACAAAAACGTCCTGCACTTTGGACTCATCCTGGAGAAAATAATAATTGCCGCCGGCGGTTTGGGCCAATGAAGCCATCAACTTTTGGTCCGAGGTGACACCCAACCCGATGGTCGTCAACCCGATTCCTTTGGCGTTAAACTTTTTGCTCATGTTCACAATCAGGCCGGCATCTTCGATTCCCGCTGTCGGCAACCCATCGGAAACAAGCATCACCCGGGGAATCTGGCCGGCGGCTTGGCTTTTTTCCACTTCTTTATAACCGGCGAGTAACCCGTCATAAAGATTCGTCCAGCCGTCCGGCGTCAAGTTGTTGATGGCAGAAAGCAATTCCTGTTTTTTGGCCAACGTTAAATGAGCCGATGGAAACACAACTGTAGCGTCGGTATCAAACTTCACCAACGCAAACCGGTCCGCTTCGCTCAACTCATCCAACAGCCGTTTTAACCCGAGTTTGACAAATTCCATTTTCCCGGCATCGTTCATCGACCCCGACGTGTCGACCACAACTGCTAAATTAAGCGGCTTCTTACTCAACTCATTTAAGGATACCGCTGAGTTCATTCCGAGTTGCAAAACACAATCGGCTTTGGATTCTCCCGGTGGCCGATGAAGGCCCAACATGGCGTGTAATGTGACCAGCCGATCCGGTTCGGCCGCCGGCAGTTCGGTGTCGTGTTCGTTGAGCCAACCTTCTATGGTCATATCATCCCAATGGGGGACCAAACCGGAAGCCACCAGCTTGCGGAAATAACCGATGTCCTGGGCACCTCCGGCTTTGAGCCCGATTCCCAATTCTTCGTCGTTGTCGGAAGGTGCCCCGGCATTCCAACTGCCCACTCCCGCGTCATTCCCCGCCGACCCGGCCGTGGAACCGGCGTCTTGGTTAAAGGCTGTGGTTTGGGTCGAGGATCCGCCGCCGCCGTTGTCGTAGTGTGAAGTGTTGCTCCCCGGCTCATTGCCCCCGGGCGCGCCGCTTTCCGACGGGTTGCCGGTTTCGGAACCGCACGCGGCGGTTATCCATAACAATAAAAAGGGGATAATTCTAATTGGGGTTGGGTAATGAACCATCTGATTCTCCTCGTGTGGCGCTGTATATGTGGGTTCCCCTGGTTGGGCAAATTAGCAGCATGTGTGCCAATTGTGCCGAGGCGGAACAATACTCCGGAAATGACCGCAATCCTTGGCATCGATGCGGGAATGGCCTACCCCGACGGGCAGGATGAAACGGATCGATGGGTCACTTTTGTAATATCTTGTGTGGTCCCGTGGTGAATTTATGCACACATTCCCGCCTGGGGGGTCCCACTCATCGGAGTCATTCGGTGGATGGCTGGGTACGGATTACGCAACACCGGTGATCATCTTTGCCGAGTTTGTGTGTGAACCCGGTATGGGCGCGGTTTTGAGGCGCGGCGTTGGGCAAGTGACTACAACTTGGTGTCGAGGAAAAAATATGGGAAATCAAGGACGGTCGCGGGGTTCGGCGAGTGATACAAGTCGGATTCGTTTTGGAATGGTGGGGTTGATTCTGTTGGCGTTGCTGGTTGCGGCGTGCGGGTCAGACTCCGGTGGTGGTTCGGACCAAGCTGGCGACCGGAACACGATGCCTACGGTGTCGGCAGGGGATACCGAGGAGAATTCCGATACGGCGGGATCGGAGGAAATAGAATCATCCCAGGACAAAGATAATGCGGTGGTGGCCGGCGACGACGCCGAGGAGGGCATGCCGCCGACCGATGCACAGGACTTTTCCCCGCCGACCGATGGGCCGGTTGCCAAAGGGGTGATAGCCGAAGGGGATATGGCGTTGGTTCAGTCGCTGTTGCATGTTTCGGGAAAGGGCAGCACGTCGCCGAATGGGGCCATTGTCGCCTGGGAATGGGCTATTGAACAACCGCTAGGCAGCAAGTCGGTGCCCCAACCCAGCGCCGATCACCCGGAAATCGTGTTTGAAGCCAATGTCGTCGGGACCTATTCGTTTTCGTTGCGGGTCACCGATGCGGCGGGGCTTCAAAGCCCGTGGACGATGGTGGGGTCGGTTTCCGTCTTCGGCGAAGGTGCGATCCATATCGAGGTGCTGTGGGACACCCCAGGTGACCCGGACCAGTTCGACGAAGGCCCCGAGGCGGGTACCGACTTGGACCTGCATTTTATCCACCCCTTCGCCGAAGGGCCGGACATCGATAAAAACGGCGCCCCCGACGGGTGGTTTGACACCCCCTTTGATTGTTTCTGGTTCAATCCGGCACCGCAATGGGGAAGTTTTGATCCGGTAGTCGCCGATGACCCCAGCCTGGACCGGGACGATACCGACGGCGCCGGCCCGGAAAACTTGAATCTGGCCATCCCCGAGCCCGACACAACCTACCGTATCGGCGTGCATTATTGGCACGACCACGGTTTTGGCCCATCGTACGTGACGGTTCGAATCTATGTGTACGGAGATCTGGTTTACGAAGTATCCGGGCAAAAACTGCATCATCATGAACTATGGGAAGTGGCCATCATTAACCCGGAGTTGGACGTCATCGCCATTGTCACACCGAATGGAAAACCGAAAATCACCCCAAACTACGAGAACCCATTGTTCTACCAACCATAAAATCCGTCCCGCGGCCCCATCTTTGTGTTGCCGTTCAAGAGAAAGTCATGCCCCAATCTTTGGGCGTTTTGGAATACCCGTTCGCAAGTTTGTGAGAAATCCGCGTTGACGTTTTACGCCACCAAAACGGCAGGTCGACCCGTTGGGTTGACGTTTTACGCCAACAAAACGGCAGGTCGACCCGTTGGGTTCCCGCACTTGATCACCCCGTCGGCTGATTGCAATGTTCTGAGGCTTCGGTACACTGATTTCCAGAATCCTTGAACTTTGTTCCTGGGTGGGTTGGTCGCTCGGACGGTTTGGCGGATTGGAGGTGAAGTATGTGGGCTGAATATTGGGAACAGAGAGGCTGTGAAAAAATAGCTGCGCGGCCTCTGGGCGGTGGCTTTGGGGCGGCTTGGCTCCGAAAAACCCTGCGCCATATTCCCGATATGACTCGGGTTTTTCGACTCCAATTCGGCGCAAAATTCGCGTCCCCAAAACGCACCCAACTTTTTTCACAAACTCGGAGCCGCCGATGGTTGGGTTGTTTGTCGTTGGTGTGGGCGGCTTGCAGTGCCGGTGGGGTGACCGATCCACAGATTGTGCCGGACGACGTGGTTGGGGATGGTCTGTTGGAACAAGATTTGGGGAATGGGGCCGCACCGACTGGAACACAGGGGATTTTCACCGCGGTTTCGTCGTTGGATGTGGCCTGGTGGACACCCGTAGGAGCTGGGGGCGTTGGGAATCCGCTCCGGCTTAGTCCCGAACGGGGGTTGGGGTTTGGCCAAGGTCAGGGGTCTGTCGCTTATCCCATTGTGGCGCCCGACGGAAAAACCGTGGTGGTGGTATTTTATCCGTTGACGGGGGGGTCTTTGTTGTACGCTTTGTTTACCGACGGAAGTTCACAACAAAACGCGGTTTTGCTGGCCGACGCGCCGGATCTGTCGGCTTTAGAACGGGATATTTCCTCCACGATGCTGGCTTATGTAAGCAAGGAAACCCTTTATGTGGTACCGCTGGACGGATCGGGGGTGCACAATCCGACCAAAGTAGCGACTGCTTCGCCCGGGGAGCGGATCGAAAAACCCCAATGGGTCAAGGGGCAAAAACGGCTAACTTATCGTTTAACCCCCATTGCCGGTGGAAAATCCCGGGTGTTGAGTGCTGCGGCCGACGGGTCGGAGTATTTGCAGCCGATTCCCCTGATGGTGGCCGGCGAACCGGTTGATTGGGTGGCCGGGTTGTTGCCTGGGGGAAAGATTATCGTAAGGGGGGACGATGATCGGTTGTTTGTGATGACGGCAACGGGGGACAACGTGATTCCCATTTCACCGCTCGGAAAATTGGCCACGGTTGCAGGAATTTCCGATTCCGGGCACCGGGTTGCTTTGGAGTTGCGGACCAACTCGTTTTCCGATCGGGAGTTGATTTCGGTGTCGATTTTGGGCACGGATACTGAAAACCCCGTGGTCTTGACGGAAACACCTGTGGGTACGTTGACCAGTGTGGCGGCCGAAAGTGGGGGCAAAATCGCCTGGGTTGTTCCGGAAGATGGGGGAAAATGGGGATTGTATGCGGGGTCGTTTGATGACCCGGCAGCTTTTCCACGCCATCTGATCGCTCCGCTCCATGGGGAAAAACTGTATCTGACTGACTATTCGGCTGCCGGAGGCGCCGTGGTGGTGAGCACCGAATCCGGCAACGTTTATGTTGCCGACGTAACTCCGGGGGCGCCCAAACCGCTGCGCCTGCTGTTTTCCGTTCCGGAGATTGTGAATCACAGTTTTCCTTGGCCCACATTTTCTGCCGACGGAAACCATGTGATGTTTTCCGCCAACACACCCAAGGGGTGGCAAGCGTGGGCCGTGCCGACGGCGGGGGGAGAAACCACAGAGGTGATGCCCCCATGGTATACGGATTTGATCGGCCCCTTTGGTATATTGGCGTCGGTTCCGACCACACGAAGTGCGATTTGGACAAACGATGTGGGTGGTGGGCAGGCAAAAACCGTCACCGTGGTACATGAGTCGCCGATTTTGTTTCCTGATGTTGACGAAGGTACCGCTTACGTTCTGTATGCCACGGCGCATCCGAAGCCCGGATGGTACGTGGGAGCAACGGACGGCAACGACGCGGGTGCCCCCCTGCGGATTATCGATTTACCCGACATGGATTCTTATATCATGCCGGCTGACAGGCCCACGATTGTGGGGGATTTTGCCGTGTCCCAAAAAGACGGGGTGTTGTCGGCGTTTTCGTTGTCGTCACCCGTTCCGAATAACCCGGTTGTGCTGGTGCCGAGTGGGGTGACCACCTTTGTGACTCATCCGAAAACCGGCCGGATTTTTTGGGCTGTGGGAAAAGACGTGCAGTCGATCACCGTTCCCCCATCCGGTTCGTCCGAATGGGGAACACCTATGGTGGTGATGTCCGCCGTGGAGCCGCCGCAGGGATTGTTGGTGACCGCCGATGGAACACGGGTGGTGGCAGTGACGCAGGGCGCCGATGGAGCCCGTGTGCTCGCGGCACGCGCCAACGGGGAAGACGTGAACACACCCTGGGTCGTGGACGAAGGGGTGATCGGATGGCCGATGGGGGCGGCCCTGTCGCCTGCCGGGGATACCATCGTGGTGATTTATTCGGTGATGCCCACAGCGGTTCCCCATCCCGATCTGATGTTGGTATCGACTGTGCAACCGACCCCCAATTCCCGCCGGGTGGTTCCCGCCGGGTTTTTGCCGTGGGGTATGGCGGGATGCTGCGATATCGTTTTTCAGCCTGCCGATCCCCGCTTTATGACCCCCGATGGGGTGTGGGGGATTTTTGTAGGTCCGGATGGACTTTATAGCGCCCGGATGGATGGTTCCCATGCTGCAGACCCGATTCTGCTTGGAGAAAAAACCGCCCAAGCCGGGGATGGGTTGAGCCCGGATGGAAAGGGAGTGCTGAGCGCCGACGCCACGGGCGTATACCTCGGTGCGGTAGGCATAGCCGGGTCCCAGCGGCTTCTTGCCAGTTCCGGAAATTCTGTCCGAGTCCGTTCCGGAAATTCTGTCCGGTCGCGTAAGGAGTCGCAGGTATGAAAACGAATCATCAAGGCGGTGGTAA
>JABWCM010000305.1 GCA_013360285.1 Myxococcales bacterium | reverse complement strand
TCCCTGCGCCATATTCCCGATATGACTCAGGATTTTTCCGGACGATCCGGCTCAAAATCCGCTGGCCAAAAATTCCCCTAAAAAACACCAGCCACCTAGAGCAAACTTGTTCCTGCGGTGGGGCCGCGGCGTGCGCGGTCGTCACGTCGCATTCGCCGCCCAAATTGTTTCGCCGGAGATTCGGGTATTTCCGGTTGAGGTCCCTGTTGGTCCAGAATTCGCCGAACTTGTCGCACTGTCTGCCGGTCGCCCACCGTGACAAATGCGGTCGCTGTACCGGTGGCACCCGCCCGGCCTGTACGTCCGATACGATGGATGTAATCTTCAGGAGCATGTGGCATGTCATAATTGATCACATGCGAAATCGCTTCGACATCCAGGCCACGTGCCGCAAGGTCAGTAGCAACAAGAATTCGGGCGGTGCCGTTACGAAATGCTTCCAATGCGGCAAATCTCTCTTTCTGGTCCAGTCCGGCGTGCATCGGAAGGGCGGCGTATCCTTCGGACTGTAACGCTCCGGCGCAGAAATTGGCGCGGCTTTGCGTGCACACGAATACCAACATCGTGCCCTTTTCTTCGGCCGCCAATTGCAACAACGTTCGTCGTTTATCGATTTCCATCAACTCGATCCACCGCTGTTCCACTTTTGGGATATCAGCGATTTCCGACGTAACATCTGCCCTCCACGGATTTTGGGTGTTGGTGCGCAGGAGTTGGTCTAAGGCGTTGTCAATGGTTGCCGAAAACAACATCGTTTGTCGTTGTTTCGGCATCTGGGCCAAAATGGCGTCGATTTGGTCAAGAAAACCCATATCCAACATCCGGTCGGCTTCGTCGAGAACCAACGCCTGTACGTCGACGACAGAAATCAGCCGCCGCCGCAACAGGTCCAACAGCCGGCCTGGGGTCGCAACCACAAATTCCACACCGTCTTTTAGTGCTGTGGTTTGTCTGGTCATGCTTACCCCACCGACAACGGTGACGCTGCGAATCGGCAACGTACCACGCAGCATCCGAATCGTGTCTTCAATCTGTTGCGCCAATTCCCGCGTTGGGCACAATATCGTTGCGAGCGCTTGTTTGGGGCGCGGGTTTCCACCGCTTTGAACCAAACGCTGAATGATGGGCAGGACAAATGCGGCCGTTTTTCCACTTCCTGTGCGAGCGCTGCCGACGACGTCGCGTCCCTGTAGGGCGATGGGGATTGCCTCGGCCTGGATCGGTGTGGGGCGTTCAAATCCAGCTTTGTGAACGGCGTCGACCAACTCCGGTATCAACCCAAGGTCTTTCCACGGACAGGTCTCATCAGCAATGGGATTCATGCAAACTCCAAAATGAGCAGCTACAAAAAACGGTCACTCTATTCGCGCCGGAAGATGGTTTCGATGAACCGGACGAATAAAGCCATGGCGCCACGAAAACGAACAAAGAGTTTGTGAAATAATAGCTGCGCCGGTTCTGTGTGGTGGTTTTTTGCCGCCGTGGTTCCGCAAAACCCTGCGCAATATTCCCGATATTACTCGGGTTTCTCAAAACCAATTCGGCGCAAAATCCGCGCCCAAAATCCGCGCCCATATTATTTCGCAAACTCAAAGTGATGGATAGTTTGGCGGGTGGCCGGTTTGTGTTCAGGATGAATCGTTTTTTTATCAACTGCACGGTGTTGTATAAGGGCGTATCGTTCGTCGAGTATCCAACATCAGAACGATACCGTTATCTTGTGAATAATTCAATTGTTTCTCATCGATAGGATGAAACTTTTACCGTGTGAGAAAAGATGTACTTCCTTGGGTTTGTTTGTGGCCCCCTATTGGGGGGGTAAGTCGCTTTCATCCTGTGAACTGATTGGATAATGACTGTTTCTGCTAATATAGCGCACTGTGACCGGGATGTGCATGATTTTGTCGGGGACACGACCCGGTGCCAACTGAGTCCCGTCCAGAAACACTACTTCTATTTCCGGAGTACCCTGTGGACTCACGCTCCGCCCGACCGCCACGATGTTGGGGGTATTTTCCAATAATGCGGATAACACTTTCATGGCCTGGTTGATGTCGTGCTGTTTCGTCATGCTCTTGTATGGCGTGGCGCCCAGGTTGTCAGATGTTGCGTAATTGGCCTTGTACTGATACCAACAGATGAGCACAAAATACCACAACAAAAGCGGTTGTGGTAAAGTTTGGTATAAACCATGAACAAAAGTCGTTTTTCAGTACGCATAGCCATCTACACCATCATGGTGGTTTTAGGGATGACGTCGACATTGACGCGCGTTCCCACGGCTTGGTCCGGTGGCGGAGGAGCGCCAGCCGACGGTGGTGGTCTGCCCGCGTCCGGCCCTTCCGATATCGAAGGAAAACAACGTGTCGAAACCAACCAACGGAAGGCGGAACCCAGTGGTCCCCAGGCTGTAGAACAGCAGGACAACGAACAACGTGCTACGGGCAATCCAGATAAATCCGTCGAGGGTGAAGTCGGAAACAACACCGCCAACGACAAGGACTCGGACGAGGAGGAAATCGGCGAGTTGGGTGTATTGGATACCGAACGGTTTAAGGCGTCGGCCCGGGTGGTTCCGTTTTCCGGTGGGAACGACAAAGTTGTGATTCATATCGTGATTTCCGACGTGATCGATCTGGGGCTCGCGCCGTTTATTTCACGTGTTATCGCCGATGTTAAGGAGCGTTCGGAAGTGGTTGCTATCGTATCGGAAATCGATACCCCCGGCGGGCGAGTGGATGCGGCAGTACAAATCAAAGACGCGTTGTTGAACGCATCCGTGCCGACGGTTGCTTGGGTGCATTCAGAAGCGATTAGTGCGGGTGCGCTTATTGCATATGCCCATGATTTTATTTTGTTTTCTGAAGGCGGAACGATGGGGGCGGCTACTCCAATTCAGATGGGTGCAGAAGGCGGGGCCGAGGCAGTTGGGGAAAAAGTAACGAGTTATATGCGAGGGGTGATGCGCGCGACCGCTGAGGCCAAGGGACGAGACGGCGATGTAGCGGAAGCGATGGTAGACCGATCTATTCACGTGCCGGGTATTTCGCCGAAAGGGAGATTGTTGACGCTGACAGATAAGCAGGCGTTACGGTTTGGCGTTGGGGACGGCGCAGCCGATTCGTTTGATGATGTGTTGGGCGTAATGAAACTGACGGGCGCAAAAATCGAGGCGGCGAAACCAAATTGGACGGAAGAAGTGGCCCGCGTGTTGACTGGGCCCGTGGTTTCGTCGATGTTGATGTCCTTGGGTATGCTGGGAATCATTATCGAATTAACAACGCCTGGATTTGGATTGCCGGGAATTTTGGGTCTGGGCTGTCTTTTTCTGTTTTTCCTTGGTCATTATATTACAAATTTGGCTGGATTTGAGGAGTTACTCCTGTTCGGTTTGGGAGTGGGGCTGCTGGCTGTTGAAATTTTTGTGATTCCCGGATTTGGGATCGCCGGTGTTTTGGGGATCGGTCTGGTGGCGGTGTCGTTGGTGTTGATGTTGATTTCGCTGCCGATTTCGGTGAGTTGGGACGGGGGGGGATTGCTGGACGCCGCGGCCCAGGTATCGTTGTCCATTTTGGCGACCGCAGTGATGATGTTGTTGTTTTTTCGATTTTTTCCAAAAATGCGGGCAGCGAATCGATTGGTGTTGGCGAATCAACTGGGGTCTCTGGAGGTGAATACAACGACGGACGGTGTGGACGAGGAACGAAGTCAGTGGATTGGCCGCGAAGGAAAAGCGGTTGGGGACCTGCGTCCTTTTGGAAAAGCCAGTTTCTCGGGGCAGGTCGTTGATGTGATTTCCGAGGGGCAGTTTGTTGCTCGAGGTACGTCGGTGCGAGTCATACTGGTGGAAAACGGCCAACGTTTGGTGGTTCGCCCCATCGCCGACGGAATGTCTCCGAGTTTGTGAAAAAATTGGACGTGAACCAAGTCAGGCGATTTTGCGCCTCATTTTTCTTGAAAAAGTCGAGTAATATCGGGCATATTGCGAAACCTATTTCGGAGACAATTGGGCCAAAAGCGGCCGGAATTGGGGCACGCAGCTATTTTTTCACAAACTCTCTGGATTCGTCATTCGAAATGGGGAGTTAGGGAGATGGAGTGGTCTATTGTATCGACGATAGGGGTGTTGCTGGTATTGGGAATTTTGTTGTTGGCTGTAGAGATTACAGTTCTTCCCGGCTTCGGTGTGATTGGATTGCTCGGAGCTTTGTTAACTTTAGGAGCGTCGGCTATCGCGTGGTCCCATTATGGAGTTGTGGTTGGGGGAACGGTGATTGGGGTCAGCGTGGTGATAAGCGGTGTGTTGATTTGGTGGGCTCCGCGTTCGCGGACGGGAAAAAAACTCATATTGAATTCAGAGCTTAGACCAGACACAACGCCGGAAAAATGGACACAGGAATGGGTTGGATTGGTCGGAGTTGTGGATTCGGTGCTGAGGCCAAGTGGGACGATACGTATCAACGACTACAAATTGGACGTGGTGGCGCAAGGGGGAGAATGGGTGGAGGTAGGCACACGGGTACGAGTGGTCGAAGTATCGACCAACAGTGTTGTTGTTGTACCGGTACGTGACAACGAAAGCGATGGGGTTGGATAGTTGTAGGTGAGGGACTGAAAAAGGCATTTCGACGGTTGCGGAATGCTGTATCACGGTAATTTAAGGAGAGGACAACACAATGATCGGAGCGGAATTTACAGCACTTGTTGCAGGCGTAGTGGCAGTCGTTGGGACGGCATTGTTTTTTTACTTCGTTCCGGTTGCGTTGTGGATTGCCGCGTGGTCGTCCGGTGCGCCGGTGGGAATTTTGACATTAATTGCGATGCGTTTACGACGGGTTGTGCCGTCGGCAATCGTGAACCCACGAATCAGCGCGGTGAAGGCGGGTCTGAAAGTGACGACGGATCAGTTGGAAAGCCATTATTTGGCAGGTGGCAATGTTGCGGCTGTAGTCAACGCATTAATCAGCGCCAACAAAGCAAACATCAACTTGGATTTTAATAAGGCATCCGCCATCGATCTTGCGGGACGAAATGTGTTTGAAGCGGTTCAAATGAGTGTAAATCCGCGGGTTATTACGACGCCGAGGGTCGCAGCAGTGGCGAGAGACGGAATTCAATTGATTGTCGTGAGCCGGGTAACTGTGCGGACCAATATCGACAAACTTGTTGGCGGCGCCGGGGAAGAAACGATCTTGGCGCGTGTGGGCGAAGGGATTGTGACCACGATTGGTTCAGCGCAGGACCACAAACACGTACTGGAGAATCCCGACCAAATATCGCGAACCGTTTTGCAGAAAGGTCTGGATGTAGGTACCGCGTACGAGATCCTGTCGATTGACATTGCTGATGTGGACGTCGGGGCCAATATTGGTGCTAAGTTACAAACCGAGCAGGCTGAGGCCGACAAACAAATTGCGCAGGCGCGTGCAGAAAGCCGGCGGGCGATGGCTGTTGCGGTTGAGCAGGAAATGCGGGCAAAAGTACAGGAAATGCGAGCGAGGGTGATTGAAGCCGAGGCGCAGATTCCGATGGCGATGTCCGATGCTTTACGGAAAGGTAACCTCGGGGTGATGGACTACTACCAGTTGAGGAATATCGAAGCGGACACCTCAATGCGGCGGACCATTGGTGGATCTTCCGATTCCGGAAAATCGGGAACCGAAGACCAGGGGTAACCAATGGGCCAGTTTAATGAAAAGAGGGGATTTTTGTTGCCACGAACGTTGTCTTCGGTTCAGAGGCGGTTTGTGACTGCTATGTTACTCGAAAAGTATGGTGGCCGCGCGTTTGGGGCGTTGGGTTTGGCGGTGTGCAGCAATCGTTCAAGCAGTAGGATAAGGGCCGATTGGGCGGTGCAGGGTGATGGGGAGGCTCCTGCAACGCCGGCAAAATCGGGGGGGCCTCCATGATTGGGCCAACGCCGGTGTGGACATGGGACTGGGGTGTGTTGGTCGGACTAACGGATGCTGCTGTGGTGCTGGCGTTTTCCTGGGAAGATATCCTCGGCTTCATTTTTTTTCTGCTGGTGATTTTGTTACAAAAACGCGGCAAACCCGAGGCCGAACCGAGCACAACGTCCACCCCTGAACCGACGCCGGAACCTAAGCCTGTGGTGACTCCACGAACGGTGCCGTTGCCCCCGCCAGTTGTGGTTTCTCCGGCACCTACGCCCGTGACCGTCAGCAACGTTGCCGAGTTGGACCAGTTTCGAATCGAATTGCTGGCCACAACAAAAAGGTTGCGTATGCAGGTTCGTAACCTGGAAATGGCCACAAAAACATCAGCGCGTTGGCAAGTCATACATGAGTACATAGCGGAGTCACTGCGACCCAGAATCGAGCTATTTGGCCAACAGCTTGACAATCGACAGGAAACAGTCGAATCAGCAAGTTACATTGCGATAAGTCAGGCACTGTTGATGCTAAAAACGGAACTCGGTGCAGTTTCGGCATGGAAGACCGAACGTGATGACGAGGCACAGTTCGCTGTAATCGGTGTCGCTGAGGTGCTCATTGCGGAATGGACCGGTTTGTTACAACAAACGGCCAGTACCGGGGGAACGTGGCCGGTAAGATACGTTGCTGCGACCCGACTTCCTCCGCAAACGGTCCATATACTCGAGGGGTACGCATCCAAGATCGGCTTGTTTTTTGTACCTTTGTCTGCTCTTCGAGTTGAAAAACCGTTGGAAGTTCCACTTATTGCGCGTTCGGTGTTTCACATGCTGATGCAGTGGCATCCCCAGTTCGCAAACGAATTACGCGCTGCATGGAATCGGTCCACAACGGAAGGCGTACGGAGCGAGTTTGCCGAATTCATCCCATTGTTGGTCGATATGTGGTCGCCGATTTTGGTCGCCGATATGTTGGCAGTCTGGGTGACGGGACCGACCATTATCGACCGCGTGATTGCGCCGGCACGTCCCGGTGCAGGAACTGCGGCATATGCTGCTTCGGCGACCTTTGATGGTACGCGGTGGTCGTCTGTTCCGCCTCCGATTGGTTTGGTGTTGTGTGGATGTGCGGTGCTACGGCGTAATGGGTTGGCAGACATGGCAACCAGACTGCTGGACGCTTGGCAGGAAAAAGTGGGGCGATCAGACACGGTGGTGGTGACGCTGACAGGCGATCAGAGTATTTCGGTTCCTTTGGCGTTGATTTCTGAGGAGTTGAGCACACGAATTGAGCGGAGCACATCCACTAAGTTAGCCACATTGGCTGGTTATTCTTTGGCCAATATCCCATCCCTGGCGTATTCGCAGATTCATCGCGACGACCGGGAACGTGTCGTTTTGTGGCTGCGACAGGGGCTCCCGGGGAATTATTCACCGCGGGCAATCGCGGATGGTGCGTTGTCGTTGGCATTGCAGGAAAATGGGGACATATCGGTAATTTCCAAGGCATTTTTGAAGGCAATTCTTGGTAAAGATGGCATTTTTGATAATAAAAAAGACAAAAACATCGTAAAACGGGAGCCAGGAGTGATCACGTCTACGGAATGGCGTCGTGCTGTGGTCGACCAGGAACTCTTTGCCCGTCACCAGTTTGTTCGCCAAACAAGAAATCAACGCACAAGGTTTACCTCAAGTAGGGCTGGATAAACAGAGAGGCTGTGAAAAAATAGCTACGTGCCCCAATTCCGGCCGCTTTTGGCCCCATTGTCTCCGAAAAAGGTTTCGCAATATGCCCGATATTACTCAAC
>JABWCM010000031.1 GCA_013360285.1 Myxococcales bacterium | reverse complement strand
TGCGCAATATTCCCGATATTACTCGGTTTTCTTCCGGGCATCGGGACCAAAATCCTCGCGTCCAAGTCCGTCCCCATATTTTTTCACAAACTCAGAGAGACACATCAAAATGAACTATTCTGGTTTCGGCTCACCACCTTCGGTAGCTGGTTTACCCTCTGTCGGTGTGGCGGCGGGATCCGCTGCCGGCGCAGCCATTGACGCATCGATTTTTGTTAATTTGCTGAAACATACTTCTGCAGACTTCTCATCGGATGCATCCGCCATGCATGTTTTAATTTCGTCTGGCCATTTTGCGCAACCCGCAAGGAACACCTTTTCTTCGTCGGCTGTGGGCGGTTTACCTCCCTTTTCTCCCATAGATTCGGCGATTTTCTTCATGTTTGCCAGAGCCGCTTCACATGGCTCTTTTTTGCAACCCGAAGAAACCGTCAACGCCAATCCGACGAGAACACACAGCACAGCAATCCAGCTTTTCAATCGGTCTTTTATCCTTTTGGAATGGTTGGTGAAACAATGCATTCATGCACTTAGCTAAGCGCATCACCCAGTATCGCCGCTTCTTAGCTGAAACCACCCTGCAGCGCAACCACAATCCTTGGCCGCCAACACGACCGCGCGGAAATCAATTCAAACAACCCCAAAAAGAACTAATTTAAAACAAATCAATACAAACTTAATCTGGATTTTCCGCAAGGATTTGCAGCGAGACCGTCAAAATATTTGCGATTTCTGGGTAAGCGGACTGTAACCACGCAGCGGCGGGCTTGCAGCCGGTCAAGTACGGATAGGGAGCACGACCCCAATGCGCGCGCGGTTTGGCGTTATCCTGCCTGCGGGCAAAAACGCCCACCATCCCCAACTCCGCACACCTAGCAGACGCGCTCACGAACCTTCGTTTCCAATGCCGAATCCGCAAGCGGCCGCAGACCCCATTGTCGTACGTACAGTCTCCCAAATCGCAACGCCTGCAATGCAGCCGCATTTGCAAGTGAAACCGACACCTTCCCTAGGTCGGCAAACCGGCACAAATCAAAAGCAGCAGCCAAAACAATAAAAACATCGGGATCCGGCCAATGAGTATTCGCCAAGCTGCAAAAAAGCGTTAAGTCCGCAAAAAATTCGTGGGTTGGCCCGCGAGCGCGAAGGTACGACCTTGCGGCGGCCTCTGCTTCCGCTTCGTTTTTCGACGCCCAAATTGCTCGATACGCCCCACCGGTATGATCGCCAAACTCAAACATCCCTGTCGGCATAGGCTGAGCCCTGTGGGCCATATATTCTACCTGCGCCAAACCGTGGGCGTATACCTCCTCTGGTACCTCATCTCTGGCCCTCAAACACGCAGCAATCGTTGATAAAAGCGCCATCCCATGGTCTGGTCGCTCCACCGCCAATTGAAAAACCCCCGTTTCCGCCATAGTAGGGCGAGAGTACGGTTTGGGCATCCCGGGAAATCCCGGAGCCAAGAGGTTGTCGACCGTCAGCAGCGCAATCGCCAATGACTCCTGTCCCTTATCCGAAAGCGCGTCCGACAGCCGAAGTAACGCATCCTGAGTCACGATGCGTCGTCCCGTCGTGTCCAGTTGCTGAAGCGCCAATTCCAACCCCAACCCGTGCAAAGCACTCACTCCATCAGTGGCCGCTATCCGCAATGCATAATGAAGTGCCCGGCGAACATGACCATCCTGGATCGCGCGCGCAAATCCTTCGAATGCATCGCGCGGTACTCCTCGACCAACCCGCCGAAATCCAGCGGACACAGCACCAGCCATAGTAAGAGGCAGGTTAGGTGCAGCCAACACCGCATCCAAGAAATGACGAGCAGCCAACCGCCCTGCCAACGGGTCCAATGATTGTGAGAGTGTAGCAAGGGATACGTAGCACACGGCCAACTGCCCGACAAAATGTGTGGAAACGTCCACTGCACAAAGCGCGGACTTCAATAAGGGGGCGACGGCCTGATGCAGTGAACCACCAGCCTCCCAGCACATCTCCTGCGCGTTACGAGCGTCCTCTAACTTACCTTGCGCAACAGCTTCGCAAAATTGTTCAAATGCCTGTTCAAATTGACTTGTCATAGACCGCCCGAAATATACCCAATCATTTCAATTTATTGACCCCAATAATACCCGTATTGCATCGCTCACGGTGGTTTCAATTGCGGATCGCCCGATAAACCTGCGGTCCCACGATCATCAGCGTATTTACCTGCGTTTCCGCCAATTTCACCACAAGCTCAACCGTTTTTCCCTTTGATTCCACCTGAATTTTGTCAAGATACGCACCAATTCCAAGCAACCTTAAAGCCGTTTTTTCCCTCAATCCATCTAGCCGCGTGCCCACAAACCTGGACAAAGTATTTGAACCTTCCTCCGAAGCACAGTCGGTTTTTAACAAAAAATCAAAACCTGTCGACAGAGACGCGTGCCCGGTGAACCCCACGATATCCGCAAGTGCACCAGCGCTTCGTTTCTTGAGTTGTTTACGATTTTTGGCCGACAACTCTCCGGTAATCCAGAATGGTTCACTTCGTTTGGCTTTTTTGATCCGCCCCTTCAAAGATCCGGCGCCCAGTAAGGACTTTTTCTGCTTATTGGAAACCGCAACCGCCTCGGCGAGTTCTTTGGGACGACCAACAACCACTGTTTTGGCATCCGCAAAAAAAGCATCGATATTGGGTTCTACGGTAAACACATGGCGACCACCGCTCTTAGAATCTTTGAATTTGGAACCCAACACACCACGGTAATGGCCTGTCACAACATCCGGGTCCAGTTTTTCCCCGCGAATGGCAACAACCGGCTGCCCATTTGTCAGCACCACAACCGCCATTTCGTCAACGTTGTCCGGCGACAATGGCCCTGACGACCCCATACGAAAGGCACCTACGTCGTCCATGTCAGCCAACAAACCAACTGCAGCAGCAAAATGAGTGGATTTCCTAAGTTCCCGAAAGTCCACGCCCATTGCTACGGTCCCGCCTCCCGGCAACAACTGAAGCAACTCATCCAACGGCTTCGCATGTGCCAGTCGCGAGGTCAACATAAGCCCAACGACGATGCCGCACAGGATCGTAAACAACCCTGGACCACCCTTAAGTGAGCTTGTTTCTCCCCAAAAAGCCAGCCGGATATTTATGTTTTTTCCGATCACGTTTACACCTCGTGCCACTTGTATGACATCTTATCTTACTTAAAACAGGCTGTATGTCCCAGACCAATAATCCGTGTTTCTAAAACGATCTTTTCAAGTTTCCGGCGGGGCGCTTCGTAATTGCTCATCCAACGTGCCTTGGTCGATCATCAGCTCCGTAAGTCCAAGGCGCTTGGCTTCGCCAAATCGTTTGGGTTATAGTCTCGATACCGCATGAATAGATCGCTGAAAAAGATAGATCAAATTCAAACGGAACACGAAAACGTAAGCAAAGCACCCATGATCTGTGCAACAGTAACTTACTGAACGGTCCCTCTATGCAGACACCTCCCGAGCACGGCGCTGCGATTTTATGCGTTTCTCTTGCATCCAGCACCGCGAGCAACACCGATGCTTCGGCCCAAAACAGGCACAGGGACGCACTTTCATCCCACAACATTCAAAAAGTACTCAGGAGGTTGCCGCTAATTACTACCATCATCGTCGGTTGCGTTATCACTCTTTCGCTTGTTCAATCCCGCTACACGGCCAACGCCGGCACTCCGGAACAATGGCGACAACTTGCTCCTGGATTCGAATCTCGTCTTTCCGTACTCATCGCACCGTCAACGTCCCTTCCAGTACCATTCCACGCCATCCGGCTGGATCCCACACGTTATACACTCCGTGTACTTGACAGCCGAATCTACGGAGAACGCGCCCTGTCGGCGGTGGCGCTTGCTGAGCGTACGAATGCATTGGCAGCGATCAACGCCAATTTCTTCTTGGAAGACTTCAGCCCTCTCGGCCTTATCTTAACAGATGGGGAGCTCAAAAATCCTGTCCGCAAAGTAGATTGGGGTGTTTTTGCAGTCTCGCGGAGTGGAAATGCCCGTATCGAACATACTCGAAACTGGCAACATCGCAACGACGACGAATTTGCAATCCAGGCCGGGCCACGACTCATTGTCGACGGCAAAACGTTAACCTTAAAGCCCAATCTGGCGCGCCGGTCAGCATTGTGTATCGACACAAAGAACCGGGTATTGCTTGTGGCCACATCAGGATTGTTGCTATTGGACGAATTCGCCATTCTGTTACAAAAACCACAAGAAAACGGCGGGTTTGATTGCTATCAGGCTCTCAATTTGGACGGCGGGTCTTCTACACAGCTACACGTCGCAATCCCTGATGCCAACATCGGCGTCGCCAGTGACTCCCCGATTCCTATTGCCGTTGGAGTATTTGCGCGCAGCATCAAAGAACCGTCAAAGTAACAACAAAAATCGGGCATTTTGCCACGCTTTTCCCGGTCTGAAGGAACTAGGTGGCTGGTGTTTTTTGATGAAATTTTTGTCTTGGCCACCTTTGGCCGCCTCGCCCGGAAAAATCCCTGCGCCATATTCCCGATATAACTCAGGATTTTCCCGGACGATCCGGCTCAAATTCGGCTTGCCAAAAATTCCCCCCAAAAACACCAGACACCTAGTGCTCACAACTATTTTACGCCGAAACCAATACGAATACGGTCAAGCCGGTCTATTCGGGACGCGGTCGACTTCAGTAATTCATATGACTCCGGTTCAACGATTTGCGCACGCAGACGCAAACGTTTGCGAATAACCAACGTGTCCCCTTCTTTTGTCGCAGGTTTCCGTTCGACGGTAAGGTCCAGCGTAGACAACGGGTTATGAAACGATGTCGATTTTGGTGTTTCTTCAAACTGCAACGGTGGCTCGGCGGTTAAGTGCAACACGATGTCCTGAATCGCTGTCGTATTGATCCACAGGGGCGTACTACGCTCAGGTAACGGGGCGTAGTTTTTCCCAAGTTCTTCAGGAAAGACTCGGAACTCCAATTCCCTGATATCACCACCGCCCTGTTTTGCCGCGGGTGAAACAAACGAATAACGTACAATCAGGGGTTGTTCAGGCTCGTGTAACCCAAGTACTTCAAAATCATCGACAGTGACAAGAGGAAAACTCAAACTAAGGCGGGTTTGAATTGCCGACAAGATGGACTCCCGGTCCGATTGAGCGAGAAAGTGGCGTGACGCCAAGGCAGTCGCTCCACGCTGACGCTCCTCAACATGCCCCGTAAGTTCGCCCTTATTGCTAAGATATGCACCGATCATGATCGTATGGAGTTCTCGCTCCGGCGGGAACTCGGGAGTCCACAATTCGGTATGCGGAGCATCAGAAAACGGGTCCATCGCCGGCCGCTTCTGCAAAGTCGGGGGCAGATAGTCGAAACCGTTGTCACCGGATGTCAGATCCAACCACAGTTCCTGTTTCTCCAAACGAACATACACCACAGGGTAACTGTACCGCGACCAGTTCGCACCGTCGCGAAGGTTGTCGTCATTGCGGTCCGCTGGATGAACAAGCAGTAATTTAGCATCCCACCCACAGTATCTTAAGGCGGCCCATAACAATATCGCGCGTTCGCCGCTTTTTTTTGCCCAAGTGTACTCTGCCGAGGTTCGTAACAAACCACCTTCGCCTTCCGCGATGGCACGGCGGATCAGGCGAAAAACGTCGGCAATCTTGTCAACTTCCGCCTTGTCGGAGGTTTTTAGCTGACCGAGCTTAATCCGCAAATCAGGTGGAATTCTCTGAAGTTGCCGCAACTGACCCGCGATCGCGTGACGTATTTTATCCCAATTTGCAGTAGCAACTGTAAGTTGCGGAACGTTACTGCTGCCTTGTATTGCAAGTGGTTCAAGGCGCGCTTGAGGCAGATGGCGTGTTCGAAATCCACGCACCAGGAACCCAGGAGGAGCCACCAGATCGGGTATCGGCTCCGGAGTGATCCCACCACCGGAACGAATCCAGAATTCCGGCTTCAAGTTATCGGCATACACGACAATACACCGTGAGTCGGCGACCGGCCCGTCAAAACTCTGAAAATAAAACGTATCGGCCGCACGATACGGCGCAAGTGGGATCGAAAAATCCTCAAACCGTACGTAAGCAAACTCAATGATGTCGCCCACTTCCAAATCAACAAACGACAACGACGCCTTTTCATGAATGTCTTCCGGCTCAAGAATACGGCCGTCGGGCTTGATTGTCCGGACACGTTCAACCTCTGCTCCAAACGGCACATCCAATTCGCCGAGTTGGTAAACAGCCGACTCGTTCAGAATCCGGACCAGTATGTGGGCGCGATATGCCGCCGAACCATCAGAAAAATACACGACAATCCAATCATCCAAAAGAAACATCGTGTTTGCGGTTATGGTATCCAATGCGTTCTGTTGAACTGCAACATCTGTTCCCTCCCGCCGAAATGGGCGAAATACGGAGTCAAATCCTAGTGCCGCAAGCCGGCGTCGATGTTCCGAATCGACGTCGGCGCCAGTACTCAATGCGCCCCACTCCTTCCTCGACGTATCGGTGTCATTCAGTTCGGCAGCGATGTCTGCGGCCCAAAAGCCATAGTCGCCCGACCGGGGATAACGGTGTTGCCGCTCGGACAACAAATTTCTGGCCTTCTTGTGTTGCCCGGCAAGCAGCAGAGCACGGATTTCGTCGCGAAACAGCGCATCGTCTTCAGGTTCCTGGGCTCGTAACTCTCGCACATACGAAATCGCGCCGGCCGCATCGCCAGCCCGCAACGCAATCGCCACAGGGATACGAACGGTCGCGGAACATGCCTGAGGTCCCGGCGGTAAGTTCAGCCACACCTTTGCCTCGTTAGGGCGATCCATCAACATTTCCACGAGACTTCGACGGGCACCACAATTATCCGGATGGGTCTCCAGCACACCACGCAACACAGCCTCCGCTTCAGGACGATAGCCGTTTAAATCGGCAACCTGCGCTCCCAAGACTGCAAAGCTGTCTTCCTCTTCGATCCATGAACGCTGTAACTTCATTCCGTCCCGCACGAGTTCATCCGCAGCCGGCAGCGCACCCTTACGAACCAGCCGCCGAATCATCTCGAGCCGTGCGGCTACCAAAGTAGCATCCCGCGATAGCGCCCATTGCAGTTCCTGGTCTATTAAATCGTCACGAACATCAGCAGAAACGGCAATACCTAACTCTATTTTCCTCGCATTTTCCAGATGAGCAGGCGCCCAGTCTGGCGCAATGGCTCGAACATCATTCAGCGCGTTTTCTGCCGTGGGCACATCTTCGCTGGCCAACGCGACTGCAGCACGTGCCCATGCGGCCAAGGCTGTCGGAAACGAGTCCAAATCGTCGGTAGTTTCACCATCCTGGCCGTCGGCCACAAATCGAACAACCACTTTTTCTCCCCCGTGAGCTGTTTGTGCCCACACCACAAGCTGATGATCACCTTGCGTTAAATTAGTCGGAATGTCTTCCGACACAGAATAGTAATCTAACAAGTTGTTTTTATCATATAAAACGACTTGATTGAGCTGTATTCGTACCGAACAGCCAGCAGAAACACGGAACAAATAACGCCCACCTGCCCGAATATGAATAGAGGTTTCCGCACGAAAGGCTCCTGATTCCAACGGGTGCAGGGTAAGTTCTCCCAAGGGCGTAAAAACCTCCCGCGTGAACGAATCGCAACCGGTGTCCCATTGGTCTGGTGGCCAGCTCGCGTTTGAATAAGGACCTTCAACCTGCCACCGCACCGGCGCACCCGAAAAAGGTTTTCTTTCGGCAAAAACACGCTGATGGAACAAAATTTCCGCCGCTTGTACATCCAATAATTCCGAGCCTCGGGCCTTCGGTATGCGCGCTTGTAACGCCGGAAGTGTTTGTTTCGCCAACCCCGGCACCCGATCAAGTAAGTTAACAAGCCGGTGAACGGCCACTCGACGTAGCGTCACCGACGAAGTTTCAAGCAATGTAAGCCATGTCTCGGCAGCTTGCCGTGGGCATGGCCCAAAAGAGCAAACCTCCGCCAAGCCAAATCCCGACAATTCCCCCCCTTTTTTTTGCCAGGACGCCAAAAATCCACGGCGCGCAAGGTCCGAATCATTACCAAACAACCAGGCGTTCCACGCAGCGGCCGTCACCTGATCGGAATCGTTGCCGGGTTCTTCAATCATGGACCGCCATTGTTGCATTTGAACAGGAATGGGGCGGTTGTCCGGTTTCAACAAAGTGACCGTGGGACCGCACGCACCCCCGAACAATATCGTAAGGGTGACCAGCCAGAAATAACGACAACAAGTGGTCGACAGGACGGGTGCGTGTCTCAACGCCATGGTGTGACTGCCTATCGAGGATAGCCGCTGAAATGAATATGAGCCGAGATGGGAATACGAGTGGCACTGGGTATCAAAACCCCACTTGACGTCTCCGCCGGCGACTTTCGAAACACCACCGTTGAATTGGACCTGGTTTCAGCACGATTGAGAAAACTGCGCCAAGCACCATATTTGTTGGCGGGGATTTGCCAAACCGGCACATATAACTCCACTGTGCGAACCAACACCTCTTGTTCCAGTCGATCAACGCTGTAGTGCCGTGCAAAATCGTCTTCAACTGTTGTTGCCGGTCCAGGTTGCTCGGGAACCCACCCCTGCGGCGGAACAACACGTAATATAGCCCGCTCGACGAACGGAAAATCGAGCAACAGGTCATGGGTTCTGGCGCTGTCCGGCGCAAGGCGCTCAACAAAACGTGTGTGAGTACCACCAAATATATCCAAACGACTGGGATCGGGCTGAAATAAGTGCGGCACCGTTCCTGAAAACGTGATCTTTGGATCGGTTGTCAAGTCGTCAAGCCCGACGAATTCCGCGTGGACCAGCACGAAGCCAGGGAAAGAGCCGGCAATCATTTCTGCAAGCAGTTTTTCCCGTAACGCTACAGACTCCAACGCCTGCCTAAGACGAGGTCCGAACAAGCCGCGGGCGGTCATGGGGCCGGATACCACAGCTCCCCCGTCTTCCATCAAACGCAATTCCACCCAGCGTTCACTTCGATTGGCTTCTGCAGGATATTGTGGGGTAGTTATAACACGAGGCTTTCGGTCGTCGACGACCAACGCAACGGCACCTTGGTCTTCGGATGGCAGTTCGTCAACGCTGTTGTACATCGCGGTAGGGTCAAGCCAGAGCCCCAACTCCGGCACAAAAACCACAGCGTGGTTAAATACCGACAACGACGCAGGTTGCAGCGCCACCTTTCCCTGCGATCGCGTTCGAATCAACGAAACATGAGCCTCAATCCCCAATTCTCTTAACATGACCACCAAAAGAGTCGATTGATCCTTACAATCTCCAAATTTACGCCCAAAAACTACGGGACAACTGTAGGGTTTGTATCCGTGCACGCCGAATTCCAATCCAACGTATCGAAACGTCCTTGTTAAGTCATTGTATAGGGCCATTATTTTATCTCTTTTACCCGTTAAATGACTCGTTGTTCCAGCCACATGCCGGCGGATCGCTTCGTTGCTGACAGCTTGGGTTCGCAACATTGAAAGATAATATCGGGCTACGTCTTCGTAGGATTCAAACGTACTGGCATGAACATAAGGGCATAACTCAGATAATCCGGGAGCGCCCGCTTCATGCTGCAATCCCGGTACATCGCGAACCGTGTAGGTTCGAATGGCAACATCCCCTTGGACTTCCTCGGTTTTTGAATGAGCCGCCCGCCCAGTCGGATCCACGAATGCAAAATGAACTTTTCTTTTCTTGGGAGTCACGTAAGTAACTGATGCTTCGTGTTTTGGAACAACATCCTGCAAATAAGTTAAATCGCTAAACGTGTCGCCAAACAGATTCTGGCCAACATCGTCGATGCGGTATTCGGCGATCAACGTGTCACCATCTTCAAGGCGGTCCAGCGGAATCTCTATATGGCGGAGATCAAAATACATTCCATACCACTCTTCTCCAATCGCGCGTTCATTTCGTTCCGTGAGCGGAACACCGCGCCCATCCGGTTTCTGGATGGTCATCCGCTGTATAACAACCTGCTGCCGATATGGATCATACGGAATGACGAGTGTCTGCCCCCCACGAGCCGAACCGGTTACACGAATTACACGCTGAAAATACGCTGCAGACAATCCGTTTTCGTATACACGAACGACCTTGTGATCGGCCAAGTATTCCATTCGTTCATCTTGGGCTGTATTTCCAGATTCCGCAATCATGTTAGACACATCACGACGAAACAAGTCTTCGAACGCCGTCTCTTCCGGAGACAAACGCATCAGCAACATTCGCAAGTCGGCATCCTGCGGACGCAATTGAAGGCTACGCCGGGCCAACTCCGCGGCCTTTTGCGCATTTCCCATACGCACCCACAACCGCGCCGCTTCTTCAAGTACTTCTGGGTTCCGTTGGGCAAGGGGATGCAATCCGTTCAGAAGTTCGATGGCAACATCCGGCAATCCGGCGTCGACAGCACTCCTGGCAGAAACGAGCGCGTTGCCAAACAGATCAGGTCGCACTTTGTAGGCACGCTCGGACCATTTCATCGCCATACTCGCATCTCCCTGAGCGGCCGAAATTTCGCGTTGCCACGACGGCACAGCCAACGGGTCAACGGCCAATAAATTGAGTCGATTGAACAAGTCGGATGCCACGCCGAGGTCTCCTCGCTGAAAATAGAGGGCCGCCAGCGTCTGAACGACCACTGGAACATCCGAATGGTCTTTCAACAGTTGTCGCAACACCCGAATAGCTTCACCAATTGCCTGATTCTCGGCTGCGAGTCGAGCCACAAGCAACTGGGCCTCCAGATCCGTTTCATCAAGCTCCATTGCTCGGCCCAGCAACTCACGCGCCTCCAGGTAACGTTGGCGCTCTATGCCCAATTGAGCCAATGAAACCAAACTACGCAAATCGTTTCGGTCTGCATGTAACGCCTCGTACAAATATTGGGCTTTAACATGGCGATCTGAAACGTTTTGGGCCAATTCCCAGCGCTCTCTCGAGTTCGTTCCCAACAACTCCGTTGCAACGGGAAGCCCCAGTTCTCGCATCGCCATGCTGAAACGAACCCTGGCATCCGACGATGAGAGGGTAGGCAACTTTTCTTCCCAATAACTCACGGGATCTGCATAACGAAAGCCCGGTGTAACCCTAAACTTACCGAAATCAATACCTAAGGGACGCCTGGCAAACACCCGCACTTGTTTCTGCGGGTATCCATTGCGGTCGGTGGCACGCCCAGAAATCCGAAAAGGCCGTTGCCCGTCCGAGCAAGCCCGCACGCGCACCTCAAACACCCCCGGACTCAATCTTAAAGGGACGCTCACTTGCTCGAGCCCAACTTCTACAGCACCCTCCGCTTCAGCGACCAGTTGGCCATTCACCCACACCGAAAAAGGACCGTCCGCACCGAAACGAAGCACGGTGTCCACTGCGATATCTGTGCTAAGCCACACTTCGACAAACGCCGCCACGTCCTGAGACGACCCAAGTAATGCACCAAGATCCAACAGGCCATCATAGGACAGCCCGGACAACTCGATGGGCTCGATGGGTTCTAGCGGCACATCGCGACACAGTAGCCCTGAATCCACCACATAACCGCGCAGCATCCAGTCATTCCACACCCCCAGTTCGGCCAACAATTTGTGAGCTGACACAACATCCCCGACTGCGCGGTGAAGCTGGGACAAAATCTGCCCGATGTGCGAACGAACAAACGGATCGGTCGTAGAATCCCCGTAAACATTCAATAACACCGCTTTAAGCCGCGGGGAATCCCAGTAATTTAATCTCCGTTTGATCCAATTTAGCGAAGCAAGTCCATCTGGCGTGGATGCGCTTTGAACCAGTTCTTTCAAAGCGATATGTGTTTCGACGGGGCGGTCAAAAAACTGCGCAGTAGACTGACGGTTTGGCTCATGAGCCGTGGCCGAACCCAGATCGGGCCAGATCACCCCCAGGGTCACCAGCAATAGAAACCGCAGCAAACCAAGCGGTCTAAGGTTGTTTCTATAGCGGGTCATGCACGTTGCAGACGGGCGAAATCGCCGTCGGGCGATTGATAACAACCCCGCAAGCGGCCACAATCCGAGGCTGTGGCGGGTAGTTGGTCGGGACCCCACGGCAACATTGTACGGAGGCACCAAAAACAATCTGTTCCGAGCAGCCCCTCTTCCCATGCCGGTTCCACCGATGACACTTCGTCGCCGTACCCGCGTTTTGTGCGTAAGAAATCACATGGCGGATGGACACCTTCCTCGAGCAAATCATCACTCATAACGCACCATCAACTATCCGACGTACTTTCTCCAGAGTCTCACGGACGGCACTCCGAACGATGTCGACCTTATGACGGTTGTCACGCAACGGCCGCGCACCGGCAGCGGCAACATCCGCCCCTTTACGAATAACATCATTTGTTAACTTAGTGTTCAGCAGAAGCTTCTCCGTTTCAAACGCGCGCCATGGAACCATCGCAACTGCGCCCAATACAACTCGACCTGAGGTAATGATCCCGCGGCTATCGATGCGAACTCCAACAGCCACTTCCACCATTGGCCAGTCAAACCCATCACGCGCCCGGACCTTGTGATACGCGTTGATCGTACCTGCCAAAGGAATAGAAACCCGTTCGAGCAATTCCCCCGTACGCAAATCGACTTCCCGAGTAGGATTTTGAGACGCCATCAGAAACAATTTTTCCACGGGTAGGGTCCGGGACGCGCCACCAGGTCCTCTAACGCTTACCATCGCCTCAAGAGCCACGAGCACGGGTCCGAGCGACGACGCGCTTGTTGCAATACACCCCTCCGTATCGAAAATCGCGTGATTTTGGTGATGGCCGTCTTGGGCAAAACAGCGTCCTCCTCCTTTCCGTAAACACGGATGAAGCAACGACCGAAAATAACCACATCGCGGCCTTTGACAGAGATTCCCTGCCAGCGTGGCAGCGTTACGAATCGCCGGCGAAGCGGCACTCCCCGCAGCCTGTGCCAGCGAAGGAGCCACCTGGATCACGTCGGTATGGTCCGCGATCATCTGAAGGGTTGCCATTGACCCTATAACGAGCGTGTTATCTGATTTTGCGATATCTTTAGCACCCGGTATGTTAAGAAGAGAAACCATCAGGTCCGGTTTAACAATTTCTTCCTTCAATAGGTCCCAAAGATCGATGCCGGCACCTTTCGCGATGGCACCGGGCTCCCCGTCAGCCAAAGCCGCCAGTGCCTCATCCCAGGACATCGCATTGATATAGGAAAATCGATTACTCACTTAACAACCCACCATCCCGCCAAGTTTTTAACAATCGCTCTGGTGTCATGGGCAATTCAGCAGGATGAATACCCGTTGCATGAAACACCGCGTTCGCAATAGCTGCCGCGGTGGGAACCGTTGCCGGCTCACCTAGACCCATTGCACCCGTTGAGTTTAAGCCACTATACACATCGACAAAATGAACGTCGATTTCCGGAGCATTCGCTATAGTTGGTATTTTGTACGACTCCAGGTTCGGGTTCAACATACGCCCGGTGGTCTTGTCGAGTAACCGTTCTTCAAACAAAGCATAACCGATGCCTTGAATCACACCGCCACGCACCTGACTGGCAGCCTGAAGTGGGTTCATCACCCGACCACAGTCATGAACAGCCACAATTTTTTCCACGGTTACGACTCCGGTCCCGATGTTTACCGCAACCTGAGCGATTTGAACTCCACCAATGGTCGTAGCCAATGCCCGTAATGGTTCTTCCTTTGCAGCCGAGATTCCCGGCATATCGTCGGTTCGTTCTCCGTGGCCTACGATCTTTTCCGCCCGCATTTTTGCTGCTGCGGAACGAAAGTCGGTAAGAATTTCGCCCGCTTTGTCGACGACCCTTCCTTCATGAAACCGAAGATCCTCTGCCGGCACTGACAAAGAATGAGCGACCGCCGCCGCCAACTTTTTGCGCGCCACAATGGCCGCCTGATGAACTGCCGGCGTCAACGATGCCGTGGTTTTGGAGCCGCCGCTTCCGGGACCAATCGGCCAAACGCTGTCACCGATTTTCACCGAAATTTGCTCGGCCTGAAGACCAAACACCTCCGCCACAACCTGCGCCAGCACCGTGCGAATTCCCCCACCAATGTCCTGAACCGCGCTCAGTACAACAACACCACCGTCTCGATACACTTCAACCGTCGCGCCAACTCCCAATTCGACCACGTTGTACCACACACTAGACGCCGCGCCGATTCCGCGAACGATGTCCCCGACACGGGCGGGCCACATTTTTCGCAAACGGTCCCAATCTGCGTGTTTTCTGGCAATATCCCACTGCAATCGACGTGTAGGATGCGGATCGTTTCTCAAACGAACCTCAATTGGGTCCATACCAAGTTTTTGGGACAACTGATCCATCGCGCCTTCCAAAGCAAACACACCCTGTGGATGGCCGGGAGCACGAAACGCGGCTGCCGGACCAGCGTTGGTAAATACGTCGTACTCAAACGACCGCCGGTTGGCGCACTGATATATTGTAAAATAAGGGGATGCCGCGCCGGCTCCCGTACCCACCCCGGCTGATCCCCAAACACGAACTTCCAAGGCCGTCAACGTTCCGTCTTCTGAAGCGCCTAGTTTCACTTTCTGCAACGAGGACGGACGATTTCCTCCCACAAGATGCTCAGCACGACGATCGAGCACAATTCGCACCGGGCGTTTTGTAATCCTCGCTAAGTGAGCAGCGGCCATCGTATAAATCCCCGCCCCAAACTTGGAACCAAAACCTCCACCGATATAATCACAGTGAACACGAACCTGGCTTTTTTGGAGCGAGAATTCCCGAGCGACATCACTGACAACGCTGGCGATTGACTGCGTTGATGTCCAAATTTCGAAACCACCGTCTTCGGTAACCCGCACAACCGATCCATGGGGTTCGAGGCACGAATGTGTTTGCACCGCCGTCCGGAATGTCAGATCGACCCTCACTTTGGCATCGACAATCGCCTGAGATACGTCACCGGTGGGTGCAAATCGACGCCCACCCGTCGCCGGTCCACGCACGTTTCCTTGAACCGGAAGCGAGTTTTTTCCAGGTACTCCGGACGTTTTTCCATATACAACAGGCGAATCATCCCGCATCGCTTGCTCAAGCTCGGCAACGTGAGGAAGTACAGCATACGTCACCTTTACCGCCCTAGCAGCATCCTGCGCCTGATGCAGCGAATCCGCAGCAATTGCCAAGATTTCCTGACCTTCGAAGCGTACAATGTCCCCCTTAGACGCCAAACGATGAATTCCGCGGACACCGGGCATTGTCAACGCGCCGGCGTCGTCGATTTCCCGAATTTCTGCGGATGGGTGCGGGGAACGTACGATCGTACCGTACAACATTCCGGGCAATCGGATATCAGTAGTATAGCGGGACATTCCACTTACTTTGTGATGCGCGTCGATCCGACGAGTTGGTTTGCCAACTTGATGAAGCACCACCTGACCATCCCACACCTCCACATCCAAAGGCGCATCTTTCCAACCCACTTTGACCGTATGTCCTGCAGGCCCAAGTTCGAGCGTTCGCTCTGTCATGGTCGCTCTCCGTTTTTCACAGAAAGAATAGCATCGATAATATGGGAATGGGCCGCACATCGACACAAATTGCCGGATACCGCCTCAACAACCTGCTCTTTGGTTGGTGCGGGAGTTTTTGTGTACAACGCCGTTGCCGACATCAAAAAACCGGGAGTGCAATAGCCACACTGCAATGCATCGTGATTCACAAACGCCTGTTGAAGTGGAGACAGCGACCCATCTTTGAGGGTTAGTCCTTCAACGGTTGTAACTCGCCTATTTGCAATGTCCAAAGCTGGCGTGAGACATGACACCCGGGTTGCACCGTCTACAAGGACAGTACACGCACCGCAAGCCCCTCTGTCACAACCGATTTTGGTGCCAGTAAGGTTCAGGCGGTACAGAAGAACATCCGCGAGGGTTTCACGAGGCTCCGCTTGTGTCGAAACCGCGACTCCATTTAGCTCAAAAGCCAACGGAGTTTCTGCGGGGCCTGACCGGGTGGGCAGCGACCCTTTCGACACATCCTGGTCAGCGTGTACCGATGTGCGCGCAGTGACGGCCAGCGCTGAAAGACCAGCAGTGGTTTGCAGAAACCCTCGGCGGGTCCACCCGCGGTATGGGCTTGTCGATTTTGGGTCCGATATCGAATTTGGCTGTTCAGTTTCGGCTTCGGTGGGTTTTTTGGGCGGTTTTTTCATTACGACCTCACGCTATTAACCAATCGAAGATACTACAACAACGCGGCCAACGCGACGATTTCCGACATGCCACCCGCATCAGACCGGAATGAGAACAACAATTCCTTCTGTAAGATCCCGGTGCTGAGTCGTCCAATGTTGACGTGATGGGAACGGCTGAAACCCACCGTCGGTCCTCTGCTGTGGATAACACTCGTGGCAATCCAAACTGAGTCATTGCAACCATGCTGTGGAGAACCCCGCCGGTCGCAGTTGCAAAAAACGAGGTCATTGGCTAACATTGCGCGGTCGTATGTCGGTGTGGATTTCTCCAACAGTTACCGACAGTTGTTAAATTTCGATCCTACGATGCGTCAAGACATATTTGTCGAGCCAACCTGCGGCTCCAAAACAAGTCGTAGGATTTGGGTCACTTTGCCAGATTGAACTTCGGGCACAACGTGCCAAAACTCCGGTGTGCTAAAAGGCAATCCCGAAGCCAATCGTCAACAACACAGGGTGCACGGATGACCGAGCGGAACCTGGGAACTCACTATCTCAGTGTCGAAGTAATCAGCGAATCTCATATCGGTGAGACTTGTTGGGCAACACGGGCGGCAGATGGCGAACGTTTGATCGCGACCCTTCTGAGCGACCGATATAAAGGTGGTGGACCAGAACTGGACGAAGCCATTCGAGCGGCACGTTCCGTGGCTGCGACAGGGGTCCGCTCGGTGGGCACGCTTGTCGATTCCGGCATCGCTCCCGATGGGCGACCTTATCTTATCTGGGGACCCGCTCCGCACCAACGCCTTTCTGACGTTCTGAAGTCAAAACCCGGCCTGCCAATCGACCGGATTTTGGACATTGCCCACCAGGTCGCACTCGCACTTGAAGCAGCGGAATCAGTCGGTGAGACTCACTTTGATATCAGCCCCGCCAACATCGGCCTAGTAGAGGGCGCCGATGGTGGAGAAGCCGCCATTTTGTACGGATTTGGGCTGAATCGATTAATGCCGTTGTATAATCCGGCCCAGAAGGACGAAATTTTCTTCGGTAATGCGGAATACATGGCGCCTGAAGTTTGCCAAGCTAAAGGGGCGGATATCAAGAGCGACTTCTATTCGTTTGGAATTCTTCTGTACGTCATGGTGACCGGCAAAGCACCATTCGTTTCGAGCCGTATTGCTACCACTTTGAAACGGCAGATTTATGAAAAACCGCTGCCGTTACACCTTGTTAAGCCGGGTGTGGACAAAATTTCCGAGTACGAAAAAGTCGTTTTGCGGGCCGTTGAAAAAGATCCGCGAAAAAGATTCCAAAACGGCGCAGAACTAGTTGCAATTATTGAACAACTTCGCGACGAGCACTTTCCAGACGCATCGTTTACCGATACCGGCGCAGCGCTGAGTGACCGGGCGGTTGGTGGAGCTGCTGCAAGCTACATCGTCGGCGTGGGAGCATCCGGTACGTACGAACCGGCCTCCGCCGAAGACATCACGCCTAAAAAGCATGGTACGCTCGTATTCTCTGGACTCGGCGCCGCACTTACGGCGATGCAGGACGAAGACGACATCGACGCGATGACATCGACGGTGGGCAGTTCGGCACCGGAGCAATCGGCAGCGTCCGAAGCGACAACGACGACGGTTGTTGCGATGTCTGCACCCACTTCCGAGCCGATGAAGGAAAAAGCACCCGAATCGGCGCCGGCAGTCTCTATTTCGCCCGAAGACGATACGAAACGTCATGCGACGGCAGTGTTTGACGCAAAGAATGAACTCCGTTCATTTGTCGAAGGTTCCCCAAAATCCGAAGAAAAAGTAGAACAACCGATAGAAGAAAAGACTACAGTGTTAAAGTTGGTGCCCGCGCCGGAACCCGAGCCGACAACACCATCGGACGAAGAGCTACGTCCTACAACTGTTCTTGAGATTGCGCATAAACCGGCAGAGGAAACTGTTAAAGCGCCTGCTGAGGAAAAAAGCGCAGCGGTGGCGTCTACGATTGTGCCTCTGACCGCCTTACCCAAGGAACCTATCCCTAAAGCCGCCGAAACAGCACCAACACCATCCAAATCTGCGGCACAAACAAAAACCGGTGATGGGGCAGATGACCTCGAAAAGTGGTTTAGCGCCGGAGCCGCGACCTCTAGTGCCGCCGAGGAGGATCCATTTGCAACAACTGAGCCGAAAAAAACATCACGTACGGCGGTTATTGCAGTTGTTGTAGTCGCCGTCGTTGTATTGCTCGCGGTTATGTTGTTCTCCGGAGACAAAGACGATGACACGACGAAGTCGTCATCAGGCACAACGTCAGGCGAGGTCAAACCGGAAACTTCGACGACTCCTGAAACACCTGTAGAAACGCCGGAACAAAAAGCACAACGTGAGGGGCTGGAGAAAGCAAAGACGTTGGTGGGCCAAGGAAAACAAGCACTGCAGGACGGAATGCTCCCGGCGGCGCGTACCGCATTTGAGAATGCCCTGGTGGCGGCTCCCAATTTTCCCGACGCCACTGCTGGCCTTGCAGCCGTAGCCGCAGCGGAAAAAGCGGCGGCGGAAAAAGCGGCGGCGGAAAAACTGGCGGCCGAACAAGCCGCGGCGGCGGAAGCGGCGGCAGCAGCGGAGGCAGAAAAAGCGGCGGAGGAGGCGGCAGGAGCAGCCGGTACGACGGCCGAAGCGGAAGCGGCAGCAGCGGCAGCAGCGGCAGAGAAAGCAGCAGCGGAGAAAGCGGCGGCAGAGAAAGCGGCGGCAGAGAAAGCAGCAGCGGAGAAAGCAGCAGCGGAGAAAGCGGCGGCCGATAAAAAGGCTGCTGCAGAGAAAGCGGCGGCCGATAAAAAGGCTGCTGCAGAGAAAGCGGCGGCCGAAAAGAAAACAACCACCACCGTGACCGTGGAAAAGAGCGCAGCAGAAAAAGAAGCTCTCGCAAAAAAAAGCAGCGGCGGAGAAAGCGGCAGCAGACAAAAAAGCAGCGGCGGAGAAAGCGGCAGCAGACAAAAAAGCAGCGGCGGAGAAAGCGGCAGCAGACAAGGCCGCGGCCTCCAAAACCTCCACGGAAAAAACCAACGAATCGTCCGACAGTTCCAAAGAAGAGGAGTCAAAAAAACTCGTTAAGTTGGGAATCGGAGCGCTTAAAGCAGGCAATAACGAGTTGGCCCTCAAGTACTTCACGAAAGCTAAATCGCTAACCCCGGATGACCAGTACATTCCCAAGTGGATCGAAAAGGCCAAAAGCAACTAGCCCCGATTTTCCTGCAACAAAACCTTTAACGGAGCCCTCCGCTTCACGTTTTTTGCAAACATAGCCCTTACCGGACAACTTCGTTAATAAAAATCAATAGCTTAATAATTCGATCCGACTTATCCCGGATTTCTCACCAGGAGTCGCAGCGAGACCGCCGAATGGTTCATCGCATGCCCACAATACTCCATGGTTACGCGTTGGTTGGCCGGGAAATCACACATTGTCCACAGGTTATCCACAGGGGAGTGCCACGAAAACGCCCCCTTGTGTGCCAGTAAACAAAAGGAGTTGACAATCCAAAACCGGCACATTTGTACACAGGTGAGAGTCAGTCTGTGGATAACTTTCTGATTAATAAGCGGGTGCGAATTGTACGGTAATGGAACACAACGGTCAAGAGATAGAATGACGACTCTTTCGCACTCCAAACCATCCACATCCGGCTGACTAAAAAATCACGCGAGCGCTTCTGATTGGACACTAAACAATTTTTGAATACCGGACTGGGCCAAATCCATCATTTGATCCAGCGTACTGCGAGAAAACGGACGATTTTCAGCCGTTCCCTGCACTTCGATCAGCTCACCGTTTCCCAACATGACAACATTCATATCGACGTCGGCAATCGAATCTTCGGCGTATTCCAAATCCAGTAACAACTGCTGGGCAACCGTGCCAACACTGACCGCTGCTACTTGTTGAGTTATTGGCAACTCAGCGATGAGTCCCCGTCGCACCCATTGGCGACCAGCCAAAACAAGCGCCACATAGGCGCCTGTAATTGCTGCTGTTCTCGTTCCCCCATCGGCCGACAGTACATCGCAGTCGACCCATACTGTACGTGACCCCAACGCCTTCATGTTCACTACCGACCGCAAACTACGACCGATGAGGCGTTGAATCTCATGAGTACGGCCGCTGATTTTGCCTTTGCTGCTCTCGCGGTCGGCCCTTGGGCGGGTCGAACCCGGCATCAGCGAATATTCCGCGGTCAACCATCCCTCGTTCTTGCCTACCAGAAACGGCGGGACTCTTTCTTCAAGAGACACCGCACACACAACGCGTGTGCGTCCAAATTCTATCAATGCACTACCATCCGGCATTTCGAGGTAGTTTGTGTGAATTTTGACCGCTCTTGTTTCATTATTACGGCGATTTTTACGGATTTCCATGGATTCCCTTTGACATTAAAAGCTCCACTCATATGCGACAAACAACTCGTCATTGTCGTCATATAAGGCAGCCAAAGTGTTATTTAAACCATCAAAGATACGAGCCCCCAGCGCAATTCGGTGAGCATCGGTAAATCGATACGCGACTTGCGGCAACAACACGACTTCGAGACGCAGGAGTCCGGCCATCGCTCCCAACTGTATCTCCAATGCATCGAAATCAAACAGACGAAGCGTAAAGAGCCCCGCCAACCGCAGTTCATCAATTTCCCCGAGATAAATTGATGTTTTAGCCGGAAAATCGAAAATGCGACGGTAAGATAATTCGACCGATGCCATAAAAGTGGTCCCCCAAGAATAATCGATCCCCATTATGCCAACCAACGTTGGCCGGGAAATCGAAGTAAATTCGCGCGTGTATAACACTTTTGACGGCTGATATGCCGCTTCGAGCCTTAAGCCGAATTCCCAAATCGGAAACGTCACATCGGCACCGACAAGATGTAAACGTTCGTAAGAACTCGAAAACAAACCAAACGGATTCAACTTTCCTGACTGGATGTCCGTAAACAAACCAATGACCTCCGGAGTGAGCGTAGCACCCGGGGACATCACGGCAAATAGGGTTGTCAGTGCCGGATCGACGCGAAAAACAGGAGTCCGGTCCCAACCGAAGAGGTAATGTAAAGAAATGTCTACATCGCCCAATGTACTCGACATCTTTACACCCACAGTCGATGCCCCGGGGGACTCATCAGATTTGTCAGTACCCAGAAAAATTGGCTGAAGTGCTTCCACCAACACCGGTGACAAACGTTGCGACAACTCCGACATGCCTGAAAATGCAGCAGAAGGTGGCGGCGATGTACCCGGACCAAATAACCCAAAGTCATCACCAAACAGGAACACTCTGTCAGGCTCAAAAAACGGGATCCAAGCAACGGAAAGTCGAAAGGTGGGTGCCAACGGCAAAAAATCGACGTTCACTCCCAAGACCGGGACTTTCGTCGTCTCAAGCGACGCACCGATTCCGTCCCGATAATCACGAGGATTGATTTGATCCGTGGGCGCAAAAAAATCAGACGCTCCAAAAGACCACGTCTGATAACCCACCGAAATCGGAAGCCACGGCACTCCCGACCACGACAGCCACGAGTCACGAAGCTCCGGATACAATGTATACCTGGCATTCGTTTCCTGAGAAATCCAAGTCTGCCACGACAAACGCCCAGATACTTGCGCTTTCAAATCTTCAGCCAGCTCCGCCTCAGCGCTAAGCCACAGGCGTTGGTTGCTGCGAAACACACTTTCCGGTTCACCAGCAAATTCCGTGTCAACGGCAAATTCACTTGTTAATTTACCGCGAAACCAAAATGAGCCAACAAACGGTGCCGGCCCAGAAATGGAGTTGTTTGCGTCGTCAACAATCAATAGGGTGTCTGGGTCTACATCGGCAAATGCGTTGCGAATCAACGGAACACTTTGTCCCAATATGATCGACCCCACCCACCCTACAATACACGTCGCCGATATACACACGGCCACCCAACGGGCAATTTGCACCCATCCACACACACGATTGGATCCCGCGGCAAATCCAATGCGGCCGGAACTTGTAGGTCTTTCAAACAATTTCACCGAGCCAGCGTCTCTTTGTCAAAGATCGAATCCGGAAACGTAGTGCCAAATTGGATTGAATCCACGTATAGCGTGGTTTGTGATCCGGTCTGGACATTTTTGAGTGTCATTTCAGTAATGATTTTTTTGTTGTCTTTCGTCTCGATTTTGTTTGTGGCCAACACCTTCACCAATCCGCCCTTTAAATCATAAAACTCAATCTTGATGGGAAGATACAACGTTCGGTGAATCCACAGATCCACACGCGAATACTCACTGTCGGCATCCGCTCCGGTGGTCTCGATACGATAACAGTCCTGCCCAGACACCGTTTCATCGGCCTTGCGAACCTTCGTTCCCACTTTGGCGTCGCGATTTTCCATATCGGCGTAGGTGAAATCCGAACCCATAAAACTACCGTTTTTCGCGTTACCAGTAATTCGCCTCGTTTTTTTGAGTGCCGGCAGATACAGGTATTGAAGATCACGCTCACCACGTTGTTCGAGAAGCAACAAAGTGGACCCCTTCACGTCCGCGGGCTCAAGAAATTCAATTCTGTTTCTCCTCAGCCCGTCTTTCTTGTCGCTCTTCGACAAAATCTGACGTTCGCGTACTTTGCCGTCTTTGTTACGAATAACCATACGTAGTCGAGATTCACCACTTTGAACCCCCAACTGCCCTTCAGCAAGCATTTTGTCGATGATGTCTTCAGCAGTCGGATCACTTTGGCCGTATACCATCCATGGAAAACCAAGGGTTATGAACATCCCAATAAGCAACCAATATCTGACCATACGCGGTTCTCCTATATGTCGGTCTCTTCGAGGGTGTTTAAATATTTAAACACCTTCTTCAAAAAGCACAGTGCGGTTAAGTTCTACGGGAAAATCACGTTGCAAAGCCAACATGGCCAATCGAAATACGTCGGGCAAACCCACACCGGCATTTCGCGCCACTGCCAAACAGGTCTCCAATTCCGGCGCCGCGTTCACTATTCGTTGCCCGTCAAACGCTAATTTAATGCTAACCGGTCCCAGATCCGTCACCACCGATACGTTTTCGCGTCGCAATTTTGTGCGATTAACCGGATAGGTCCGCAACCCAATCGTCGTCGATTCGCGAAACAACGTGTTTGTCACCGTAAAACGCGACTGTTCGTCAATGATGGCGCTAACGACAAACCCCGGTCGCCCTTTTTTCATGAGCGTGGGAGTACACCAAACATCTTTTGCTCCCGCATCAAGGAGGCTCTGCAGCAGCGGCGGCACCCATTCGGGTGACATGTCATCGATATTGGCCTCAACAATCCACTCTTGGGTGTCTCCAATATCTTGGGACCCCACCACAAGCCGTAGCACATTGGGCCGATCCGGCCACCGTGCATCCCCCAACCCGATTCCAATACGCTCAATGGTCATCGGTGGAAAGTCGCCAAACCGTGTAGAAAACGCGCGCACCAGCGCGGCTCCCGTCGGGGTCACCAATTCGGCTTCGAGGCGGGTGCCGACCGTGGGCACACCACGCAGCAGCTCCAATACCGCAGGCGAAGGTAATGGAAATCGCCCGTGTTGACACTGCACAAATCCCCTGCCCAATGGCGGCCGTGCACACACCACTTCATCTGGATCGAGTGCAACCAGTGCCGTGGCCGCACCAACAATGTCGATGATAGCATCCACCGCCCCGACTTCATGAAAATGAACTTCATCGGGACTCGTCCCGTGTACATGGGCTTCTGCTTCCGCGAGCAAAGTGAATGTTCGAATCGCTAAATGACGAACTTTGTCAGGTAAATTACTTTGCTGTAGCAGGTTCCGAATCTCGGGGAAAGTCCGCCCATGTTGATGAGGGGCAGAGTGTCCTTTGCTAGACCCAGCGTGTAATGAATCAATGCCTCCTTCCTGGTGATGATGATGATGATGACTGTGATCTGTGCGTGGATGAGGGTGTTCATCGTCGCGATGACCACGCCGATCTATGGGGTAACGCGGGAGCACAAAAGCGTGGCGCGCCGCGGCATCACGAAATATCAGCGGTGTATCCGACACTCCGCGTCTCCCCTTCGCACCACTCTTAGTCTCCGGCGACAAAACGTCGGGGCCGGCGCTCGGAATACCGCCCCACACATCGTGATGCGGCGTACGTTCCTGTTGACCGTTGACAAATACATGAACATCTGTGCCGGCGATACCTTGAACAACCCCTTTGGTCACCGAAATACGCCACCCGGTCAACCCCAGGCCTTCCAAGGTTGACACAACATGATCCAACGACACACCCAAATCGAGAAGTGCTCCCAGCATCATGTCTCCAGCCACACCACTGAAGCAATCAATATAAAGGACTTTTTTCAATGATTCACGCACATGCCAGTCCCGAAACAACGGGAGCATCGGAGGTTGTGAAAAAAATTGGAGACGGGCTTGGACACGGGGATTTGAGTCCCCGTGGTTAAAAGAAACCCAAGTCATATCGGAAACATGGCGCCGATTTTTTTCGAAACCAAGGCTGCCTCAAAATCACCATTCACAAACCGTGCCGCTATTTTTCACACCTTGTCAGGTTGGGTCCACCTCAGCATTTTCGGGTGGTACGGTCAACGACGCAGAAAGCGGCGCCCGGTGATTGTGGTTGATCAACGATGCGGCATAGGCTGCCCCAAAACCGTTGTCAATATTCACAACGGTAACCCCAGCCGCACATGAATTTAACATCGCCAAAAGCGCAGCGATGCCGCCAAAACTAGCGCCATAACCCACGCTGGTGGGAACAGCAATGACGGGTTTGTCGAAAAGCCCCGCGACCACCGACGGCAGCGCCGCGTCCATGCCGGCTACCACAATGATGACGGCCATTTCCCGCAGGCGCGTTCGAATCGACAAAATGCGGTGCAGGCCGGCCACTCCGACGTCGATGAACTGTTCCACTACATTGCCCATCCGTTCCGCAGTAATACGGGCTTCCATGGCCACCGGCAAATCAGCCGTACCAGCCGCCACCACCGCAATGGTCCCTCGCCCCGTTATGGCAACCGATCTACGCCTGATTTCCACAAGAGTAGACGGCGGATACACAATCGGTGCCCAATGAGAAAACGCCGCGCACAACGTTTGCCGCTGTTCGGCAGACGTCCGTGTGATCAGGATGTTGTGGCCATGTTCGATAAACCGCCCAACGATTTGCAACAACGAGTCCGTATCTTTTCCGTCCGCCAAAATGACCTCGGGAAAACCACAGCGTAATGATCGATGGGTATCCAACTGGGCTATTCCCAAATCGGCAGCCGGAAAATCCTGCAGTTGTGCCAGCGCAGAATCCACACTCAACGCGCCGCTTTGTACCAACAGAAGCAAGGTTTGTAGTTGGTCTTTGGTCACGGATTCTCCCCAAAAGCCTATGAAATCGCTACGTGCCCCGGCCCCAACGAAATAATTAATTAATTTATTTATTTATTTACTTACTTACTTACTGAATCTGAAACACCCGAAACCCGAGCGGTTCCAACCCGGTAATCTCCACACGTCCCCCTTCGATCGCCACCCGTTCCCCCGTTATCTTATCGATTCGACTCTGGGCACCCGCCGAATTCGGTACCGTCCACACAAACGATTGTGTTTCATCGGTCGGATTGGCCACAACCAGGATCGTTTCGTTCGGCACACGGCGAATCATCACCAACGGTTGTGTACCACTGCCAACACCATCCGGGATTTCCGTTGAACCGAAACGTAATGCTTTTGACGACTTCCGCAGCTTTATCAACGTTTTGTACCACGACAACAAACTAGTCGGGGAGTCGGTTTGGCCCAAAACCGTATCCGCCAACACGTCGCTCACCGGGGATTGCCATGGTGTTCCCGTTGTAAAACCCGCCGCGTGACCAGCGTCCCACTGCATTGGCAGTCGTTTGGTTTCATCACCCGATCCCTTGCCGTTGGGAAGTCCGATTTCTTCCCCATAATACAACCACGGTGTCCCTGGACTTGTTAACATCAGTGCCGCGGCCAACTTCATACCGGCGGTGTTTTTGTGAGATAGTTCGGTCGCTACCCGCGTCATATCGTGATTGGTCAGGAAGCTCCCCACCGCCGCCCAACCGGGCGCCGACATCAATCTCTCGCATAATGCGGCCTTAAAATACAAGCCTTTACCTGTAGACACCGTTTGTAACAACCCTGATGCCGCATCAAAGTCAAACAACATGTTCAACTCCGGCAACAATGTGTCGCCGAAATAGGGAATCACGACCGATGTTTTTTCCCACACTTCACCGACAAGCAACGCCTGAGGGCTCGTCTTGGCAACACTATTGCGAAATTCTTGCCAAAATTGATGGGTTTGTTCCGTGTCCGCCTGACCGACACCTCCGCCGGTTTCGATCAAATACCGGGCCGCATCCAATCGAAATCCATCCACTCCCAGCATCAACCAATGGTCGGCGATGGATTTGATTTCCGCAACCACCGCATCTGTTGTGAGATTCAGGTCCGGCATCGCCGACGAGAACAGCCCATAATACCAAGCATTTCCTTTCTTGTGCCAAGTGGTTCCCGGCCCCCAAGGCTTCTGCCAATCCAAAAACGAGTCGCTCCAGACATAATAATCTCGGAACGCACTGTTCTGACCGGTTGCAGCATCCACAAACCAAGGATGTTGACTTGACGAGTGGTTTATCACCAAGTCCACAATTACTTTGATTCCTCTCGCGTGAGCATCTTCCACCAACTGTTTCAAATCCGCATTGGTTCCATAGTCATTCTCAATGGTTCGATAGTCGACCACGTCATAACCGTGATAACTGGGGCTTTCAAATACCGGCATCAGCCACAGCAGATCTACGCCGAGGTCAGAATCGGTTGTATCATTGCCATCATTGAGATAATCGAGACGTGAACGAAGCCCCTGCAAATCTCCTATGCCATCGCCATCACTATCCTGATAACTACGCACAAAGACTTCGTATCCTACTGCGCCATGATACCACTCGGGTGACTCAAGTTCGGGACCAAAACACGTACTGCGTATAACCTCGGACGTATCCGCTACACCGTCGGCGAAATCGCCATCCCCCCCTTGGGTCACGTCGTGGGTTTCGCTTCCCGTATCGGCAACCGAACCAGCCACATCAAAACCAGACGAAATATCCACAACATCGGAAGAGGTAGCAGTCGACGTCGACGACTCTTTTACCAGCGGGGTGGCACTCCCACAGCCCACCATGCTGCCGGCCACAAAAACGACAAGCAGAAACAACCCGGTATTTTTATTGTACAATTTCATGTGATGTTTACAGGTAGGTCCATTGAACAACAACTTCGGAAATTCCAAACAAACCGCCCACATCGTCCGGCTCCAACATGATTTTCAGCCGAAAATACCGATGCCCATTGACCTTATCTAAGTTCGCACCATCACCCAGCGTCACCCATTCGGTTTCCGGCCCTGTCAAACTGTTTTTTCCTTGTAATTCCATTACAACCATTCCGGAAACCGTTTGGTCTACCCAAACCACCGTCGCCGACGGCGAATACTCCGGCGACTCAACACCCGTATCAATCCATCCGGTGTACGCCACGTTTCCCAACCACGGGTCGTAACCGGTACTCAGCGCACTCGCGTCTGCACCGGCAACGAGCCCAACCGGTCCCTGGCTCCATACACTGATCAATCCGTTTGAACCTTTCCCGCCGGACCGTGGAAACGCTGCATCTTCAGCCCAGCACACATCGGGATTTTCATCGATAAACCCACCGTCACCGCCGCGTGCATAATAACTCAGGTCCGCATCATAATTGCCCGCCTTGACCACTATTTTTCCACCGGCGCCGCCGCCGCCGCCCGAACCAAACGTTCCGTTTACGCCGACTGCGGATCCGCCTTTGCCGCCGTCCGAATAAATTATGCCGTGACCCGACAACGTTCCACCCACAAGCAACCGAATTGAGCCACCGCCACCGCCGCCGCCGCCACCACCGCTAAATCCCAAAACACTGGAAGCGGACGCACCGCCACCACCACTGCCGCCATCAAGGCCACCTAAATCCGCAATTTCAACACCCCCTTGGCCTCCCGCAGGGCATCCTCCGTTCTGTCCGGCAGTTGCGTGCCCTCCGCCACCACCACCGCCACTCACTTGTTTACCCAGCGCTGAGGTTTTGCCGCCGGCCGGCCCCAATCCATCTTGTCCAAACCCTTGTGCACCACCTTGTCCACCTTCAAAACCACCTGGACCCGGTTGCCCTCCCAATCCTTCAGCCGCAGCATCAGGACTGTTACAACAACCGGAATTTCCAGGCTTTCCGTCTTTTCCGTTCAGCACGATGACCCCATCGATCACGGCGTTTCCGGAAACCACAATATCCAGCGGTTTTGAACCCTCCGCTACCAGCATCGATCCTTGTGGAATCACGAGTTTGTTCACCAGCAGTTGGCCGTCATCGGTAGAAAACGTCTGCGTCCCTTCCACTACCCACGTAAATGTTTCAAACGGATCCAGCGGTGGACCGTAGTCGATGACGATCTCCGGGGTCGGAATCGCCTGGTGTACCCATCGCGCAAATCCACCCACCGCTCCGACATGAATTCTTCCATCGGAACCATCTCCAGCACGGTCCGCCGGCGCCTCAGCACCCACTAAGTAACCACCAGAGCCGCCACGAACATCCAGTTTTCCTCCCCACAAATCAACAGTCGCAGCCGAAAACAGCCCGATGGAACCGCCGCTCCCTCCGCCACCCGCACCTCCGTTCCCCAAACAGGCGCCACAAATCTCAGCAGCATCAATGCATTCGGGACCCCATTCGCCGACACAACAATTCGGATTCAGCTCGCAGGCACATACTTCCAGTGCCGAACCGTCACATCCCGGACCAGGACCGGGCTGACAACATGAACCGGCTGGAGAAAAAAGACCATTGCCGCCATTGCCGCCGATTGCCGATATCATACCGGAAACCTGAACCGATCCTTTGGCAATCAACAAAACCGCACCGCCGCCGCCGCCACCGCCCGCAGCAGGCCGATCTCCGAACCCAACCATGCCGTCCGACAAATTCGGCCCAATAGCGCCGCTGCCGTCAAACGCGCCTCCCGCACCCCCGCCGGACCCGCCGTTTATCGAAATAAGCAAATCATCGGTTCCATAAACCATTCCGCCGGCGCCGGACCACGGATCATTCGTTTCGGTGGTTTTGCCGAATGCGGCGTGGCCACCGCCACCGCCGAATCCGATCCCAAACACCGCAGCGTGGTTCGCTCCGGACATGCCCGCACCCACGCCGCTTGCCCCCGTGCCTGCCAAAGCCCCTCCGGACGTCCCGTTACCACCATTTCCACCTCCGGGACCGCCCACTCCCCCAATTCCTCCGCCGCCGGACGTAGCATCCAAACCTTGCCCACCATCCAATTGTAACGTTCCCGCAATTTCTACACTGCCGGTGGCCAAAATGATGGCGGGTTGGTCACCTACAAGTCTTACCGTCACGCCGGCAGGAATCACAAAGTTACCAAAATGCAGCGGCCCATTGTCCACCACCAAATCGGTGTCCACCTCCGGCAAAAAATCACCCAATCCACCGTCACCGAACGTCGCAGTATGATCGACAGTCAACGCACCACCTCCCCAGGCAGCGGTCGTCGCCGACGGATCCATGTTCAGTTGACTGTCAAATGTCTCGGTCCACGCTCCCGATTGGGGCACCGGCTGGGTGCCACCAGTATCCGCCGCCACGTCTCCGCTTAGGTCTTCTCCAGAATCCACCAGATCCACGGGGTCTTTCCCATCCTGCTCCCCCGTAGTAATGTCCTTTTCCGGCTTCCCAATATCATTTGCGATATCGGCAATCGCCCCGTCCTGTCCATCCACAGGTACTCCCGTGTCGGTGAAACCATCCGAATCCACACCCACATCAGCAGAGCCGTCAGATTGTTCCAAATCTAAACCGTTTCCGCCTCCCGAACCATCGTCACCCCCAACCGGCGACACATCGATCCAATCGACATCGGTAGACTGCCCGGTGCTGCTTGATTCGGAACAACCCCACAAAATCGCCATCAAACAACCGACAATCATGTACTCCGTACACGTTTTCATCACTTTCTCCCAAAAACTTTCCGACCGTTGCCGTTTTTTTTGCCTGAAGGCATGATCAAGCATCACACTGACTGGTTGTGTGCACCGATATTGTGTTTTTGATGCCCAAACGACATTTGCCCAACATTCCGCAAACAATCCAAGTCATCATCGAAAAACTCGACACTTCGGGACTTGGCATAAGCACGTGGCACAATAAACAAATTGTAGTCCACGGCGCGTTTCCCGGCGAAGAAGTCATCGTGCGGGTGGACGGTCAAGGCCAATTCCGTATCCATGGTACCGCGATTGCTATCGTTCGTCCTTCGCCGCATCGTGTATCTCCCCGATGCGCCATCGTCGAACAATGCGGTGGTTGTACCCTGCAACGATTGGACCCTAAAGTGCAACGGGAAATAAAATACCGAACGATTTTGGAAACCCTTGATTTTCTTGACAACCCGACGGACATCGTTCGCCCCTTTGCTTTTATTTCCGACAGTTACCAATATCGAAATAAAGCGCTTTGGATGACAGCCGCCGCAAAACAACCCGACCATTCACTCGACATGGGCTTATTCCGGCCTTGGTCTCACGACCTTGTGCCATTGTCGACGTGTCCTGTCCAGGATCAACCAACGGAAATCGTGCTGAGACATCTTCCTCCGCTTCTGCAATCTTACAAGGTGGCCGCCACATGGTTAAGAGCCATCATGGTACGCAGTAACGGTAAAGAATCCCTCGTAACGTTTGTGACCTACCCAGGTCCCCAACCGTCCTACGTCGAACCATTAGCCGACAGCCTTTTTGCGATTCCAACCGTCGTAGGCGTTGCTCAAAATCAAACCAATCCTCAATCCAATGCGATCATTGGCCCAGAACTCCATGTGCTCCGAGGAGTGGATCGGTTGTTGTTTGAAATCGGCCCAACCCGTTTTTTTGCCGGCCCAACCAGTTTTGTCCAAACTTATTTGGAGGGCGCCGCCCATCTCATCGAGCAGGTTCGAGCCTTTCTTCCGGGACCCTTTACAACACTGGTCGACTTATACGCCGGTGTCGGAATGTTCGCGTTGGCCATGACCGAGCGGGCGGCACACATCCTGGCGGTTGAAGCATCTCCCGACGGTACAAAATGGGCACGCCACAACTTTTTGAACGACACATCGGCATGCAAACTGGACGCCATCCACAACGACGTCCTCTCATTTACGGCGGGTACGCAACCCACAAACGCCGTTGACGCCGTTATTCTCGATCCGCCACGTGCCGGCTGCGGCGCCGAGGTCGCGGCCGCCATCGGAAACCGCCTCCGTCCATCTGTTGTGGTTTATGTAAGTTGTAATCCCAACTCCTTTGCCCGAGACGCTCGGGTATTTCTCGCTTCCGGATACCGAGTGACCGATGTTGTACCCGTCGACATGTTTCCTCATACTCCTCACGTGGAGCTGGTCGCCAAGTTGACCTTGTAAATCATCAATCAATACGCTGAAACAACAATCCGGCCCAACGCAGAAACAAAATCGACCACAACAACTGTTTCAGCTTTTTGGCGGTGCTATCGTACGGCTAAAGTGACACAGGGAATACAAATCAGATGAATGTAAACCGAAATATCAAACGACCTGTCCAAATCTTGGCGATTGTCGGCATGTTGTCCCATGCTGCATTTGTGGCCGCTCAATCGGAAACAGCGGACCCTATCTTACAAACCATGCAGCAGGAGCTGAAGCGGAGTATGGAAGGTCTGCGGTTCGAAGACTATCCCGCCCCGTATTTTATCGCGATGGGTGTTCGCGCAACTGTGGCCCATACCTTGGGTGCACGTGGTGGAGCTTTGTTTCGCGACCGACAGGAAGCGGATCGGCACGCGTTTGTAGATGTCCGCGTCGGCGATTACACCTTGGACAATGGGCTGGACACCGACGGCCAAAGTTATGATGAAATGATGTTGCACCAAGCTCCGGTCGAATTACCGCTGGATGAACACCCCGAAGCACTAAGGAACGTGTTGTGGGCACTGACCGACCAACGTTACAAAGAGGCACTGGCATCTTATCACCGAGTCAAGGGCAAACGGGTATACCAGGTGGAACAGAAAACACCTGTCATGGCCTTTTCAAAGGAGGAACCCATCACCTATATCGGCCCTTCCAACACCGGCCAATTCGACCGCGAACGGATGGCCCATTTGTGCCGGCAACTCAGTGCCCAAATCGCACAACATCCTCACATCTTTGACTCAGTCGTGGATTTCGAAGTCCGTTTTGAACGCCGTTATCTTATCAACAGCGAAGGGACAACCGTCCGTGCAGACGACACCATTTTTGGTTTACACGCACGTGTTTACACTTTGGCACCCGACGGCATGCTTCTCGATCACAGCATGGACCTTTACGCCCGCACCGAACAGGGAATTCCACCCTTAAATGAACTTCAAAGCCGGGTCGACACCCTGATTTCTCAATTGATGGCTCTGCGCAATGCCGATGTTTTGGAACCTTATACCGGTCCAGCCATTTTGGAACCAGCGGCAACGGGGGTATTTTTTCATGAAGCAGTCGGACATCGGCTCGAAGGAGCACGCCAGGACAACGATCAGGAGGGGCGAACGTTCGCCGGTCAGGTCGGCAAGTTGGTGTTGCCGAATTTTCTGACCGTAATCGACGACCCAACCCTGACGACCGCCGCCACGGTACCGTTAAACGGCAGTTATATTGTCGATGACGAAGGTGTTTTGGCACGTCCGGTGGTGTTGGTCCAAGATGGAATTCTAAAAGAATTTCTTTTGTCACGTCGCCCGATTGAAGGATTTGCCCGTTCCAATGGCCACGGACGTGCCCAAGGTATTCGAGCACCGGTGGCACGTATGGGCAACCTCATTGTCACTGCCAACAACCCGGTCGATCGTGCCGAACTCAAAAAGAGATTGCTCAAAGAGGTCCGCCAACAACAAAAACCTTTCGGATTGATCATTGGCGACATCACAGGGGGTAGTACAAATACCCAGACCTATGGTTACCAGGCGTTTAAGGGTTCAGCCCGCATGGTCTGGAAGGTGGATGCCAAAAGTGGTGAGGAAACACTGGTCCGCGGTGTAGAAATTGTCGGAACACCGCTTTCGAGCATCAACAAAATCATTGCAGCCAGCAACGAAACAGGGGTATTCAATGGATATTGCGGCGCTGAAAGTGGTTATGTACCGGTCAGCACGGTGGCGCCGGCAACCTTGTTTCGGGAAATTGAGTTACAACGTTCGGGTCGCCAGTCTCAAAAAGACCGGGTATTGCCTCCCCCAACCACCGAGTGAGCATGAAATTTCTACGTAGTTTTGGAATGATTGTTGTTTTGTCCATTACCACCCTTTTGGGGTTCGCATGTGCCAAACCATGTAATGAATTACGTGACCTGGGTTGTGAAAGAACAGGAGAAGCCAGCGCACAATGTGCTGAGCTAAAGGAAATGGCTGAAAAAGCAACCATGGAAGACGCACGCGCATGTACCCGGGCTTTGGAAGTGGTCAATTCCCTAAGCAAAAACAAATAAATCATGTTGCATAAACGCAATTCAATATCGGTCTTTGATGCGTTCTTCTGCGGTTTGATGGTGTTGGCATGGCTGTCCGCTATCTGGACAATACCCGTGTCGGCCTATGCCGAAGAGAATCCCCCAGGAAAGATGCCTGCTGACCAGCCGGGGGGGGATACGCCACAAGGAATAGGCGAAGTAGATGCCGCCCTTGGCTTCGGCGGTATTGCCGAAGATTATTTTGTCCGATTGCGGCTGGGTGCGGCTTTTCAATTCGACAAATTCGGTTTTGGAATCCAAGCGCCGATGAACCTTCGGGTCAAAGACAATGCCCCGACCGGTGAAGGTGTCCTTCGAAACGAGGATTGGGACGAATTTTCGGATTATCTGAAAATTTTGCGCTATGTTCAGTACGGATTTCCATCGGAGCCGGTTTATGTTCGATTGGGTGAGCTTGCCGGTGTAAGCCTAGGTCACCAAACCGTAGTCGACCGTTATTACAACGTGGTCGACATCAACCATTACAAAATGGGCATCCGCGCAACCGTCGATATGGATTACGGCGGCGTAGAGGTGTTGCTCGATCATATCGCCCCCCCCAATTTGTTTGGGTTGAGGGGTTTTGTACGCCCACTGACCTTTTTTGAGACCGATGAAATCTTCAAACGGTTTACGGTGGGTCTGACCTTTGCCGCGGATTTTGTTGCACCCACCGAATTGGAAACCGACGCAAACAATCGATTGGAAACCGAAAACCGCCATCTTATACGGGACAATTCCGCCGTTGCCGCCATCTACGGGCTGGACATGGATTGGGAAGTGGTTCGAACCGAGTTGTTTTCGGTGATTCCCTATTTTGATGTCCTGTTTCTCAATGGGGCCGGAGTGGGTACCCATCTTGGAACCATGCTCAATTTTCGATTTCCGGACAACTTTCGGATCAATTCCCGACTCGAATGGCGTTTTGCATCGGCGCATTACCAACCCAATTATTTCAATAGTATCTATGAGATTGAACGATGGTCTTTTCTTTCTGGACCCAAGCTGGATGACGTGCTCAACGGTGCAAACCGCCAAAGCCGCCACGGTGCAATTGGCCAATTGGAGTTTCATCTGGGCAATTATCTGACTGTTTCTGGTACGTATGAGGATTATCAGGGAGCCAACAATTCCAACCTGACGTTGCGTTTGGATTTGCCCACAATCTATGTAGTCAGGTTGTCTGCCTACTATGCGAAACGTAATTTTGATTCTTTTTCGGACTTGGGCAACCTTGACAATACCATGTTGGTAACGTTGGCCAAAGTCGATGTGATTGGCCCCGTCTACGTGAGTGCCGAATATGCCCGCCAGTGGCACTTGGATGACGACGGGCACTATGACACGGTCAACAATTGGGCGATCGGCGCGGGGGTTTCATTTCGATTCTAAGGAGATTCGTTTTGGCGGATCGAATGAGCCATCCCAAATAATTTTTCCGATGCCAAAATAATTTATTTCGACCGTGAGATAATTTATTTCGATGCCAAAATAATTTATTTCGATGGCAAAATAATTTATTTCGATGGCAAAATAAATTATTTCAATGTCAAAATAATTTATTTTCGATCTCAAAAAGAGATTCTTTCTATGCAAAAACATTGCGGTTTCTGGCTTGCGGCAGCGTTGGTGTTTGGATCGACGTCGGTAAATGCCGACGAACCCATCGATTATACCGTTCATGTTTCCGGGCTTGCGCTGTGTCTGTCGCTTGAGGAGTGCGCCGATGTTGCTAAGTTAAGAACAGCGGGAACCAAAGCCACATCGGCGTTGGTCGGAGGTCTTTCCGACCGAAATCCCGACATCCGATTCTGGAGCGCAGGGGTTCTATCATTGACCAAAGACAAAGATGCGACGGCGGCTTTGCTGACCGCGTTGACCGATCCGGAAGTCAAGGTCCGGGGAGCGGCAGCCTTTGCCTTGGGAGAAATCGCCAGTCCCCAAACATTGGAGCCCCTGATTGCCGCCATGGCGGATAAAGACATGAACGTGCGGTTCGCCGTATGTGTAGCTCTACCCAAATTCGGCGACACAAAAGCAATTTCTGCGTTGACAAAAGGACTTGTGGACGAAGATTTTGATGTCCGCTCGTTTTCGGCATTGGGGCTTGCCCAACTGGGAGCCACCGACACGATTCCCCAAATCCGATTGCTCTTAAAAGACAAAAATGCCCAATGCCGCGCGTTTGCCGCACAGGCCCTCGCCGGTTTGAAAGCCAAAGAATTGGCCCCGGAAATTCGACCGCTGATCAAAGACAAAGAATGGCGTGTGCGCGCCGCAGCGGCATTTGTTTTGGCGGAGTTGGGAGATTTCGGCTCGATTTCGGAATTGGAAACATTGCTTCAAGATGATCAACCCGAAGTCCGCGAAAACGCTGCCGCGGCCTTGCGGGTCCTTCGCCAAAGTCAGCCAACTCCGCCAACAGGGCAACCAGAGATCCGTTGACAGCCGTGGGGGCTTCCGTTACGAAAGCGAGTGGTCAAGAGGCGACCTACCTCGACAGTTCCGCCCCGACACCACCATGTTGTAAACCCAACCCAATGAGGACACCCCTGTGCGTCGCACCATCTTTCAGTCCTTGTGCACAATGTTTGTGTTCGTCACCTTTTGTGTGACTTCCGTATCTTGGGCGCAAACCAGCGCCACAGATCGTGCCAAACAGCTTAATGAAGAAGGAAAAACGTTATTCGGAGCCGGAAATTATGACGCGGCAATTGAAAAATTCCGGGAAGCGTTTGAACTTTCTCCTATTTCCAACCACGTGTTCAACCTGGCTTATGCCTATTTGAATACGGGTAAAAATGCCGCCGACGCTCGAAATTCATTTTTGAAGTTTCTCGAATTGTGTCGGGCGGAAAACAACGGCAAATGCCCCGATGAAAGCCGGGTACAACTGGAGATTCAACGCCTGGAAGATGTGTTGTTTCGCGAGCTTCCCCGCGTAACCATCCAGTCCGAACCCCAGGGCGCATTGATTTATCTGACCGATCCCGCGACCGGAACCGATCGGGTCATCGGACAGACGCCCCACTCCACAAAGTTGGCCCAGGGAACCTACAATATCCGGATTGAAACACCGGGATATGAACCATTGTCGACCAAATTCGACGTTCAACGAATCGGCGACCTCAACTTGTCGTTTCCTTTGACTAAGTTTCGAAATATCGGAGCTATCTTAGTCAATGCCAACATCCGTGGTGCGCGCATTTACATCGATGGAAAGGTATATGGTCTCTCGCCGCGAAAAGAACCGTTGGAAGTGGAAGCCGGCCAACATCAAGTGATTGTCGAAAAAGACGGATATACCCGCGATGAAACCGAAGTCACGGTTCAATCCGGTCAAACCGTCACCGTCAATGCCAACATTTATCTTGAAAGTACACCGGCAACATGGCGAAGTTATTTAGGGTGGCCGCTTGCGGTTGTCGGAGTGTTGGGAATCGGTGCCGGTATTACGTTTTGGCAGCTTGCCGATCAGGAATTTCAAAATACACCTACATTCGACGACTATGTGTTGTATCAAAATCTTGGGTATGGCATCGGCGGTGGGCTCCTGGCCGTTGGAACGGCGCTCATCATTTGGGAGTACGCAGCCCCGGCGGTGGATTCCGGGGATTTGGTGACGCTCCCATCCGTTGGCGTGATGCCGGACGGAACGATTATGGCGGGCATCGGAGGGAAGTTCTAATGAAAACCTATTTTGGAACGGCTTTGGTTTTTGTGGTGCTGATTGTCGGTTGCGCCGAAGGCCGTAAACCGCCAACCCCAACTTCCATGGTGAAGATTTCCGAGGGACTTGAGTATTGGTTCGGTGATTTAACACCGTGTACCAAATTTGGCGAAACGGCATTTAACTGTGACGTTCAATGCAGTGTAGTGGGGCCATTTAGCGCCTGTGTTGCGATCGACCCAATCGTGCCGCCGGTCAAAGTAGCGGTGCAGCCATTTTGTATCGATGAACACGAGGTCACTAACTTACAATATTTGTATTGTGAAGAAACCGGCAAATGCCCACGACGACCGGCCGATGATCTGCCGACGACCAATATCGCCAGTTACGCAATCGACGAAAAATACGAAAATTATCCGGCGCTTGCCCATAGTTTTCAACATGCAAAAGCCTATTGCGAATCTGTTGGCAAACGCCTTCCGACTGAATTTGAATGGGAATTGGTCGCGAGCGGTTCACCTCAAAACGCGGATTTGTCCGACAAACGATTGTATTCCTTTTTGCCAGCCGGGGAGGCTGACGTCGACAAGTGTATTGGTATGGATTTGACCATTCCGGCCTGTCGACGGGACGGCACATCTACCACAACCGCGGTAAAGTCTTCGGTAGGTGATGTCATCACGTTGCCAAACGGTGGACAGGTCTACGACATGGGCGGCAACGTTAAAGAATGGACATCTACACGTTATCAAGACAAGGTGACGTGTGTAGAAAACTCGTTGGCGGATTGCAATTACGGCACGGCCGAACAACTTCCTCCCGACCAATGTGACTGCGCCGGTGAATCCTGTTTTCGAATTTGCCCCGAACAACCTGCGGATACAGCCATTTGTGCGTTGAGATTCGACTCCAACGAACTCATCGAAACACCCGATGTCACGTTGAGTCCGGAATTTGGCAATGAACGGGTGATCAAAGGCGGGTTTTATTACATGGGAGAAAATGACATCTGCCAGGCTCGCACTACCAATCGCGACCATCGGCCGGATGAAGGCACCAAAACACACCCGGCATTGGGAATTCGCTGTGCAGCCACGGTCGGAACCCATCCCGACTGCCAATAGCGGGATTCGATTGAGTCATAGCCGGGTCGGGACCAGGTGAGGTAGCGGTCATGATGCCGGCTGATTTGCCGGCGTGTTTTCCATGCTGACCCGTTCCATTACTTCCCGAAATTCGGCCAGCGTAAATGGTTTTGAAATCCGAGCGGTCACGCCGCAATCGTGTGCATCGGCCGCAAGCGCTGTATCATTGATTCCCGAACAAATCACAAATTTCAGTCGCGGTTCAAATTTACGGAGCCTCCGGATTAAGTTTGTGCCGAGCATGTCGGGCATATTTTGATCGGTCACCATGATCGTAAATCGACCGGGACAACTCGTCACCTTTTCAATTGCTTCAACCCCACTTTGAGCTATGACGGCGCCAAAACCGCAGGCCCGGGCAAACGACGCCATCAGCGGGAGCACCTGTGGATCGTCGTCAACGAGCAAAATCTCCTGATTCGCCGGCATCAGAACCGGGGCCGGAATCGGCGCGGGCTCGACCAACGGTTCTGAGCCCACCGGAATATAGATCGAAAATGTCGTCCCTTTGCCGACGTCGGTCATGACGTCAATGGCACCGTTGTGGCTCAACACGATGCCCATGACCGCGGCAAGTCCCATTCCGGTACCTTTGCCCTTTTCTTTGGTGGTGAAAAACGGGTCGAATATCTTGGGTAAAATGGACTCTTCAATGCCGTATCCAGTGTCTGCAACACTGACACATACATATGTTCCGGGTTGTAGTTGCATTTGAGTTTTTAGGATCCGCTGGTTATCTACAGTGGTCACATAGGCGCGTAACGTGAGAGTGCCACCTTTGTCCTCCATCGCGACCGCCGCATTGGTGCACAGGTTCATCAGCACCTGATGAAGCTGGGTCGAGTCTGCAAGCACGGGAGGAAGGTCTGTCGGAACCATCACCTGCACTGTCACGGGCACTTTGAGTCCAGGGCGCAGCAACGTCAGTGTTTCCGCCACCACATCGGCGATGTGTACCAACGTCCGGTTCCCATCCGTTCTGCGGCCAAACATCAGTATGGTTTTGACCAGCGCCCGCGCTCGCCGCGCTGATTTTAGAATCGCCTCAATGGATGCAATATCCTGGCCGCCTGGATCAGCATTTAACTTAAGCAATTCGGCATATCCGAGGATTGGACCCAGAATATTGTTAAAATCATGCGCTATCCCGCTGGCCAAGGTGCCCATGACATCCATTTTCTGTGCCTGGAGTTTCATCGCCTGCTGCGAATGATACACACTGCGGTCCCGGGTAATCACCAACGCGCTGGGAATGCCATTGTAGGTAACTGGGCTGGACGTCACTTCAAGGCGTAAGATGGTGCCATCAAGGCGCACAAGGTCTTCTTCCAGCGGCGGCTGTGTCTCCCGAAGCTCAATAACACGACGCATCCGTTCGGCGACAATGGGCCGATGATCGGGATGGATAAACCGAATGACCGGCTCACCGATCAATTGTTCGGCTCGTTGTGCACCCAACAGGGAAACGGCAGCATTATTGATATAAACCACTTTACCCCGGCAATGAACCACCACACCGTCGGGAATAGCATCCACCACGAACCGGTACCGTTCTTCGCTTTCCAAAAGGCGTTTTTCGACATTTCGCTGGTCGGAAATGTCACCGACAACACCTACGTACAAACGCGGAGTGGTGTCCCGTACCAAAGCAAAGGTAGCGCGGGCAGGAAAAATGGTGCCGTCGGTTTTCCGACCCACCACCCCGTGTTTGGTACCTTCCAAGGTGGGTGCTTGTCGTAAGAGGCGCTGTACCGACACAGCCTGAAACCGGCCGATTTCAAATGGAGACGGAAGGGCGAGCAAATCGGTGATCTGGTAGGTTTTGGCGGTATCGCCAGGAAGACCAAACATCCACTCCGCCCAAGCGTTGGTCTGCACGATGTCGCCTTGCTCTGAAAACACGAACACAGCATCCGCGGAGGCGTTGAGAAGAGCGTCGTAAAGTCCCAACGTGGATGTACCATAGGGTGTCGCGTGATTTCGGTAATCCCGCACCAACAAACCACGGCGTACATATCCCATAAACATCTCAGCGTGAGATGGCCAAGGTACCGCCAATGCCAGTCGTAGTTTTTCTAAAACCGCCCATTGTTGTTCATCGGTAACGGTGAGCGCCACGAGGCACACCGCCGCCTGTTGATTGAGCAAATCGGCCCACGACAAATCCGGGCAGGTGAGAAGATGAGAGGCGTGGACGATAAACAAGGATGGTGATTCGTTGGAAAGGTGGCGTAATCCTTCTTCCAACGTGCTCCACGGAGTGACCGATATGGCATCGTCTCCCGCAGGCAAAGAAAGCCATTCAATGGCCGGCTTTAGTTCTGTTCCAATGACCAGGATGTGATTCATGACACCCCCGCCCGCAAGCTCGGGAGAAATCCGGGTAACCCACACCCATGCGGATTAAGGTTCGGCGGGAATCACAGCCGTTGCCGGATGCTGAATTTGGTCATCCGGTAACTTACCGTGCCCATTGCCACCGGTACCGAAAAGGGGGCCAAACCGCAACGGCGGCGGTTCAGACTGCACCAAGGGTTCAAATTCCTGACGAAACTTGTCGAGGTTCATTTTGGCAACCGCGGCAAACTTCGCCAGTTCATGTGGATCTTCGAAATCGTCCCGACGTAGGCGAATCATATACCGTCGGGCAATGGCGTACCGTGTCGATTGGATATTTACCATCCGGACACGAGACCGCCCTGTTTCGGGATCGAGCAAATCGGTAAACGGGACAGGAACAAATTCGCCGCCCTGCATCGTGATCAGCGCGTCGTGCCCACCGGAAAGGAGATATTTCGCAGCACAGTATCCGAGGTCGCGACAGTATTCCATGTCCGACGGAATCGGATCGGCGCATCGAAGTTCATAACCGATGTTTTTGGCAATCATGGTCGACTTTGCTCCCAGTTGAGCGAGCCGTTTCTGAACCTCCCGTTTCAGGATTTCACCGAAATCAACCTCGGCGATTCGGATGTGCCCGTGGGAATCCCGTTCAACATGCTCAATGCCTGTGAGGTCACTTGGGTCGATTCCCAACACCACACCTTCTGCCACGATGGCTACGCCATGTTTTCGGCCATAAGCCAGACGTTTTAGAATGGCACCCACCAGTGTATCTACAATGGTCTTGAGCCTGATCGGATGGGGAAACTCCTCGGGAATCAACGTCAACGTTGCACCGGACGCTTTACCGATTCCCAAAGCAAGATGTCCCGCTTTACGACCCATGGTCACAACAAAATACCATCGAGAGGTTGTATGGGCATCAACCATCAGATTTTTGACGATTTCAACTCCAATATGACGTGCCGTTTGAAAACCAAACGTGTCGACGTGCGGCGGCAGCGGCAGATCGTTATCGATGGTTTTGGGGACGTGTACCACCGCAATCCGGCCCGCGGATTTTTGGGCGAGCCGCATCGCTGAATAAGCCGTGTCGTCGCCGCCGATGGTAATCAACTTGTCAACGTTGAGGCGCAATAACGAAATAACCGCGTTTTCCAAAAATTGTGGATCGACGGTCGGATTTGCGCGAGAAATTCCGATAAAACTACCGCCCCGGAAATGAATGCGGGAAATCGCCTCCATGGTCAACGGGGTCACGTAATCGATATTGGCGTTCTGAATCCACTGAAAACCGTCCCGAATACCGATGACTTCCACTCCTTCCAAGGCGCTGCGAATGGTTGCGGCACCGATAACGCTGTTGATTCCCGGTGCGGGGCCGCCCCCTACTAAAATGGCGAGTTTTTTTTGTTGGCTCATTACTGCTTGCCCAACCTTAAGTTATTAAATCAGTACAAACTTCGGCTTCGCGTGATTTCGCTCGTCCAGGAACCTTATCAATGATAGGTCGTTTAGGAAATAACAGGAAATAATCAACCAGTCAGTAAGTGCGCTCCGAGGTTGTGAAAATAGTTGGACATGACCCAAGTCAGCCGACTTTGCGCCACATTGGTTTTGAAAAAGCTGAGTAATATCGGGTATATTGCGAAACCTTTTTCGCGACCAATGGGGCCAAAAGCGGCCGGAATTGGGGCATGTAGCTATTTTTTCACAACCTCTCTGAAAGAACCGTCTGGGGTATCCATCCAAACACGATTTCCGGATTGTCTGCGTGCGAGACCAGCGCCCAGCCATTGTCTTCAATGAGCGACAAAACGTCCGTAAACGCCGGCAGATAAATCGGAGTGGCCGTGGTACCCAACGCGGAAAAACCGGTCGACAGTGGCCAATGTTCGCCGCGCCCTCTGCGGGTGTGGGCACCCAAACGCACCATTCGTCTACGTGCAGCAGCGGTGCCATCGGGTGTTATCCACACACGGCGGGATGGGTAAGTGACCAGCGGGTCGTATGGAGAACCAAGCAAAATACGGGTAGGACCATCAAGCAGGCAGGTGTAAAATCCAACATCCTCAAGATCCATCAACGCGTCTGCGTCTTCGGGAATCAAAATCGATGATGTGATTTCCGGGCCGTCGGTAAATTCAATAACCCCTTGGCGCAGCGCAAACTCAAGCTCCGGAGCCGAAGCAATCCGAAACGGCGGAAGGGGATCGACGTCCCGCACCGATGCCACCCGGTCGATGGCAAATGGGGACAACACCATTTCACGGCGAGACCAACCTGCCGGATCCTGTTCATAATCCCCAAGCGTCACAATCCCGCCGTTCACCCAAATCATTGATTCTGGAGGAGAGGTGTGCCCGGTCGTTTGCTGGTCCATTTGTGTTTCCATCACCCGGTCAATTCAACATGCACACAATTGTTCGCCCGTTCAAAAATGGTGCGGCTGAACTTAAATTCACCGGTTTTTTCTTTGGCGCATTTCAATACCCCGGATTGAATGGCACTCAATGAGCCGCCGGAAAGGTCAAAAGCAAGACCGGTACGATGTAAACTGGAGCCAACGCGGGCGATCTTCATTCCTTTTCCCAAAAGCCATTGCCGTCTGGCTTCAACATCTTTGATGGTGGCCGGGCCGCCTTTCTGTTGAAAATACCGATGGATCAACGCAGCTTGGTCTTCGTCGGATCGCAACCCAGACGTGACCACAGTAGGCGACGGCAAGTATGGAGAAACCGTACGAATGCCGGCCACCAATGCTGGCGTTAACTTAACACCTGAACGTACCCGAGACAAATCGCCGGGCGTCGTGACCGATTCGGGTTTGGTGTCCGCCTTTTTTGGCGTTGTTTCTTTGGTGGTGGTTGTGCTTTCGGTCTTCGGGCTGCTGAGATTGACGGGATCTTTGGATGCAAACAACTTTTTCTGCGTATTTCCGCCAACATCGATGCGACCGTCCGGATGGGTCATAAAAGTGGATTGAAACCGCTCAATAGCGCCAATGGTTTTGCTGCCGATTTTCCCATCGATTTTTCCAACGGAAATCCCTCGATCCGACAATTGTTGTTGCACCAGAAATATATCCCCAGTCAGATTTTTTCCGCCGGCACCGACCGATCCTTGAAGTGATTTGCCGGCGGTGGGTGCTTTGGGTGTGGTCGCTTCTTTTTGTGTGTCGGGTTTGGTTGCTTCCGTCGTTTCGCCGGCAGGTTTTTGTTCACCGCCGGCTTTCCCGCCTTGGTTTCCGCGGTTCTGGATGTACTCGATCCGTTTTGTGTACCGATTGGTGTCGACATTGCCCCACAATGTCCGTGTTTGGAGCAACGTTAAAAGGCGATCATAATCTTTGTTTTCCACAATCGTCTTAAAGTCGTTGTCCTCCCATTTCTTTTTGGTCATGTCGCCGCGGTAAAACAAATCGACGATCAGATCACGAATCACCGGATCGGTGGCGGACAAATCCGTGCCCGACCATTTTTTTAGGCGCCCGGCGGCATAGGATTCTTTTTCGTCATACACAACCGAAAACAACACCTGTTGTTGTTCGGGTGTGATTTCAATGTCTTTGTTTTCTTTGACAAAATCCTTCGCCGGCTGCCCGACCAGACCCGCCCCTCCCGCAATTTTGCCCGCCAGTGACGGCGACACACCCGCACCTTCCAGATGACCGATCACTTCTTCGCGAGAACGTTCCTTCATGTCGTAACCACGTCCGATGGTCACGCCGGAACTCGATCCAGGTACGTGTAATACCCGCGAATGGAATCGCCCACCTTCGGAGCCCTCGACGTCAAAAGTCAATTGGCCTTCGGCTACCTTGTAGGGGTCCAAATCCGATTGCTCTTGATCGTTTCCTTTTTTAGTCGGTTCGGTTTTTTGATCCAGTCCAGCCATCGAACTCCCTCACAACTAAGTTAGGTTTCTTTGTAACCGTGGACCGTCGGGCACACCACCGCGGCGCACGACGGGCATCACTTTTGAAACGTCTTCATCTTCTTCGTCTTCGATCACCAACTTACCAATGGCCCTGCATTCTTTACGAGCCGCACGCCGCAACAGGGCCATGTCTACCGGCATGTCATGCCACAGTGCCTGATACGCCGCACGAAGGACGGCATTTTTAATATGGCCGCCGGACAGCTCAAATTCCTGCCCCAACCGCCCGAAATCAATATCATCTGCCCATTTGGCCCGCGACGGCATCAACAATCGCCAAAGATCGGCCCGACTGCGAACGTCGGGAAACGGAAACCGAATACGGAATAGAATACGCCTTGCCGCGGCAGAGTCGAGATTTTCTTCAAGGTTCGTTGTCAAAATCACAACCCCCTCAAATGATTCGATTTCCTGCAACAGAAAATTCGTGGACATGTTTGCGTATCGATCAGACGAACTGCGCACATCCGTTCGAGCGCTCAATAAAGAATCGGCCTCGTCAAACAACAATACCGCTCGCGCCGCCTTTGCTTCGGCAAACACCTTGGCGATTTGTTTTTCGGTATCACCTACCCACTTCGATAAGACCTGCGGCAGGGATACCTGCAACAAATCGGTGCCCAGTTCTGCGGCCAAAATCTGAGACGCCAAGGTTTTTCCGGTGCCGGGCTCCCCGGAAAATAGGCACACAATGCCCGTACCGTATGCGATTCGGTCCCGTGCGCCCCACCGATGCATCAATTCGGTTCGATGCCGACATGCTTGGTAAATTTCCCGCAACAGTTCCAACTCGTCGTTCGGCAACACAAGGTCCGAAAACGTCAATTGCACACGACGAGACCTGGCAACGGTTTTGGGATCCGTGCGTAACTGCCGAAACGCCGCGCGTTCGAAATCCGTCTCCTCCCACGCGGCTTGCGATTGGCGGAAAACCGACGCCTCCAACGCAGCGTCCGTGCAAGCGTTCCGGATTTGGGCGGCAGAAATGTCGAATTGCGCCGCCAATTGGTCCACAAGGTCACGGCGGAGGTTGCCGAACCCCGCGTGGTCAAGGTGGGTCGACCACAGTTGCACCCGTTCCCATTCGCCGGGATTATCCAAAGCGACCTGCCGCACCGTACGCGCCAACAGGCCGGATTTTTCGGCAATGGGTTCCGTCGACATCAACACGGTCAACAATTGCGATTCCTCAACGCAATGAGCAAGCGTGCGCATCATCGGCGATGTTGGTTCCAAAGCGGAAACGTGGTCAACCATCACCCACGCGCCGAACAGCTCGGCGATCGCATACAACTCACGAATCGCCCACACACCCAGTCGTGTTTGCAAAGAAGCCAGAAATCCGGCGTCGACCTCCAAGAGCAAACGTCCGAATGTCACCGCAAGACGCCGCACAACCGCGGTTTTTCCCGATCCCGGTTCTCCAATAACCGATATCGCTAAAAATCGCGGTCTATGAGGAGAACCGCTCTGTTCCAACCAAGCGGCAACGATTGACGTCAACTGTCGATCCGCCTCCCTGGTCACGGACATGGCTGCCAAACTTATCCGGAGGTCATCGGGTGAACTCAATGACGCCAACTGACTTAGTGTCCGCCCCAGGTCGGGCTGGTCCAAAAGAAAAGCCGCGACCCACGGCGGGGAAATCAGCTCTCTTTCCAAAGTATGTTCAACGGAATTCTGGCTTTCGGTGGCCAACTCGACAAACCGATTCCGTACCAGAACAGAATCCGGTCGAATCCAGGACAACGCTGCCATTTGTTGCAACGGGTCATCGAACAACGATTCCAACACGCGCCCTAAAGTAACCGTCCGCCCTCGCATTTCGGCCCGAATCTGCGGCCTGACGGCACACAACAACAGGTCCATTCCGAATCCATCGACCGAAAATCGGCGGCTGAGTTCCACAATGGGCAAAGAAATGCCGTGTAATGCCGCTTCGGTGACGATTTGCTGCGCTTTTTCCCGCAATTCATTTGCATCCGCACCTTCCAGACGTGCTTCCAAAGCGCTGAGGGACAAGTGGAGATGCCTGTGCACCCAACTTTTCCGATTTTCCGTCGTGGAAGGGTTCAAATCGCGCATATTACCTTGTCTTTGCTTCATAAAAGCGTTTGCAACGACGATTTACGGTACATCAACCCTTTCGTTCGGGCAACGGCCAATTTTGACCCGAACGGGAAACGATTTTTTGCTCCATGGTAAGAAAAAAATGGCAAAAAATTTGCGCACTTCCACAGCACCCCCTACGGTGTCACTGAACAGGTGGACCCATGTACTTTTGGGAGGTGTCATGTACAAGCAAAAGCTCAAAAATCTTCAAATCATTCCAAAAAGTGTCAGAATAAGTGTATTAGGTGTTCTGGTCGCCATCATTATTGCATTTGTTGTAGTTTCAGCGACAAAAAGTTCGGATACGGAGCAAACAACGCGTCCGAATCCACTGCTGTCAATGTTGCAGGCGGCACAGCAAGCCCATCAGTCAGCCGAACCGGCTGCTCCCGTGGTTCCGTCTCACCTGAAAACCGTCACAGCAACGATTGATCGTACCTTGTCACATACGTTGATGGCCGCAATTGGTCCTGGTGGAGACGCGCTGAGTGCCGAGGTATCCCGGTTGCTTGTCTGGGACATCAATTTACGTCGTGATCTACGGCAGGGCGACACCCTTTCTGTGGTCTGGGAAGGGACCACCCCCGACACCCTGGTTGTTCATGCGGTTCGCCTGGATTCAGGAAAACTCGGACGGCCTATTGAAGCCTTCCGCTTTGCTGCACCAAACGATCTGTATCCTTCTTATTGGTCTGCCGACGGCATCGAAGTACCGTTTCGCCTAAATAACACCCCAATCGACAACTACGAACAAATCACCAGCCTTCTCAAAGACCGCCCACGTCACCACGGTATGGATTTTATGGCTCCGGTGGGAACCATTGTACAAAGCCCGTATGCTGGGACCGTCACAAAAACCGACTGGAATCTGGCGGCCAACGGTAATTGTGTCGAAATCCGATTTGAAGACGGAATCTTAGCCAAATTTCTGCATTTGAGTCGCACTGACGTCAAAGCCGGGGACCGGGTAGAGGTCGGCCAAAAGATTGGACTCTCCGGCAACACGGGGCGTTCTACCGGTCCTCACCTCCATTATCAGCTCAACCGGGGGAAAACCGTTGTGGATCCGTTGGATTACCACGGAACCACCCGTCGTACCCTTTCTGCGGAAGTCCACCCGAGCCTGAGCCGAGTAGTGGAAGAAATGCGCCGCCTGCTGTCGGTGGAAAATCAGCCCACCGGTTAACCGGAATCGATCTACGCCCGCCCCAGCGCCCCTAACCACCTAATAATTCGATGATTTTTCGCCATTGGTAACGAACGACAACCGCAGTCGTCACCATATTGTTGTCTTTTTACAATTGTCCAGTAATTCTTGACACGTGACGCGGCTGTAAAATGGGCGAATCGGCGGTAACATATCCATGCGTGATGGAATCGCGGCTGCGGCCACCGACACGGTGTAATTAAAATGGAACCCAAAATGAGACTGTGGATTGGACTTACCGTAGCGAATTTGTTTGTAGTTTCTGCATGCAGCACCGACGGTTCTGATCGGGCGGGTGACACATCCGGATGGAGCACGCCCGACTCAGGCGGAGGCGGATTTGGCGGCAACAACGACAACAAAGAAGATGTCGGTTTGGTGCTCAGCGCTCCAGCACCCGGCACTGTTTACGATGTGTCCGAACCAGTTTCGCTCATTGCCAATCTCACCGGTGCCCAAGACCCCAAAATCTATTCGATTCGCTGGTCTAGCGACAAAATCGGCCATATCGGTTCCAAAGCATTCGATGGATCCGGATTTGCGGCAATGGATGTCAATTTTTTGCCGGCAGGCACCCACGTGCTTACCGCCGTCGCGTTGCGTGGCGATCAACCATCTGCTCAACAAGCAGCGGTAATCATCGTCAACGGTCCACCTTCGGCTCCGGTTGTGGCCATTGTGCCCAACTCGCCGGGAACAAACGACAATCTGGTTGCGGAAATCGTAACCGGCTCCACCGATCCCAACCCGAGTGACTCGGTCACCTATGGCTATTCGTGGTTTGTAGACGGGGTTGCCAAACCTGAATTGACCGGTCCAACCGTCCTCGCCACTCACACTTCTGTCGGTCAGACCTGGGAAGTACGTATTTTACCCTTTGATGGCCGTTTATACGGGCCGCTTGGTTCCGCAACCACCGTCATCGTCAATGCGAAACCCACCATTCAGACTGTTCAGGTTCAACCGTCCTCGGGAACCGCCACGACTACGTTTACATGCACTGCGTTGAACGTCTCGGACCCCGACGATGATCCCATCACGTTATCTTACATCTGGAAAAACGGAGAAATCCAAGTCGGCACGGGCGATACTCTGGCGCCACCCAACTTCAAAAAAGGGGACCAACTCGTATGTGTCGTCACCCCAAGTGATCCGTTTTCGACGGGTACCGAAGTCGCTTCCCCACCGGTACCCGTCCAGAATACCGCCCCCGAGGTGGAAAGTGTCACACTCACCCCGGAATTCGGCGACAAATCCACCCTTTTTCAGTGTACACCCGGCCCCGCCACGGATATCGACAATGACCCGGTCAGCTTTGACTACACCTGGATTGTCAACGGCGAAGAACTTCCAGGGACCACATCCAACACGCTGTCGGCCCAGGCATTGTCCAAAGGCGATACTTTGTTGTGTCGCGTCACCCCAAAAGATGGCGGAAATAGCGGCACTCCCAAAGACAGTCCGCAGGCAATGGTCGTCAACAGCGGTCCACAAGTGGGGTCGGTTGTGATTGTGCCCGCCAAAGCGACCGTTGAAACCACTTTGAGTTGTATCGCCGCCAACATGACCGACCCCGACAATGACCCGTTGTCCTTCACCTACACTTGGACTGTCAACGGCACCACGGTGGAAGGTGCCGTTACCGATACCCTTGCCGGCGCGTTCGTACGCGGCGACCTCATCGGCTGTGAAATTGTCGTAAACGACGGTCAAGCACAAAGTGCGCCCAAAAAAGCTAAGGATTATGTTACTATCCAGAACGCATTGCCCGTGGCCAATGGTATTACCTTAACTCCGCCGATAGCGTCACTGGCGGATACGCTGTTTTGTCAAGTCGAGTCCACGTCGGATGCCGACGGTGATTCCGTCACATTATCTTACCTGTGGGAAGGAAACGGCCAACTGATACCCGGCCAAGCGCAGCCGACCTTGAAGGCCTCAGTAGTTCCCAGCAACACCACGGTGGTCTGCATCGTAACCCCGCACGACGGGCTTCAACCCGGCATTTCACAAAAAAGCCCTTCCGCGGAAGTCAAAAACCAAAAACCGATCATCGACTCAGTGGTAATCCAACCTCCCAATGCTTTTACCACATCGGAGTTAACCTGCGTGGTCAGCGGTGTGACCGACGGAGATGGGGAGCCGGTGTCCCTAAGTTATGCCTGGACACTCAACGGCACCGCTCTGGCCAATCAGACCGACGCCAAATTATCCGGTGACTGGTTTGCCAAAGGCGATTCGGTGTCCTGTGTCGTCACTCCGTCGGACCCCTATGAAACAGGCTCCGCCAAAGCCAGTCCAGCCGTGGTCATTCAGAATTCTACCCCGTCGGTTTCCTCGGCAACCATCGATCCGCCCGGCGGAAAAAAATCGTTGCCGTTTCAATGTTTAGCCCAAGGCTTTTTTGATGCCGACCAGGACGGGCCATCCCACGCTTATGCCTGGCAGGTCAATGGGGTCCTTGTTGAGGGAGCGTCAAACAAAACATTCGATGCAACGGGCCTGAACAATGGTGACCAATTGGTGTGTATCCTGACTCCCGGTGACGGGGAAGGCTTCGGTACACCGGTTCAAAGTGCTGCAGTCACCATCGTGAACAACGCACCTAAGGTGGTCAGTGCCAATATTACCCCCAAACAACCGCTTAGTTCGGAGGACCTGCTGTGCACTCCCGACGGCTGGTCGGACCCAGACGGAGACCTTCCCCAGTACCAATACACTTGGCTGGTCGACGGTGCAGCGTTACCGGAGCAAAACGAGGCCGTACTGGATGCAGCAGCCACTACCAAAGGCACCGATGTGGTGTGCAAAGTCACGCCCTTTGACGGCTCGGCTACCGGTGCGCCGGTTGTTTCTCCTCCAGTGACCATCTTGAATACGCCACCTGAAGCGCCGAAGGTTGCGTTTGATCCACCGATTCCCCAAGAAGACGCTGCGTTGTCCTGCGTGATCATCGAGCCTGCTTTTGACATCGACAACGACCCACTGACCTACAGTTATACCTGGACGGTCGACGGAGCTACGGTACCCAACCTGAAAGACCCCGTCATTGCTGTCCCCAAGGGTTCGGCATGCGCCGAGTGGGCCTGTTCTGTCATTGCATTTGACGGCGAAGCGTTTAGTCCTGCCGCCGGCGCCACAGGCGTTGTTCCCGGCGGCGGTATGTTGGCACCTGCCGGCAAAGCCTGGGCCACCGCATCTACCGTTAACCCCCCGGCAGGCAACGACGGGTGGACACTGGAGGCGTGGGCTCGTCGCGACACAGACAAAGGCGGAACCATCGTCGCGAGAGCCGGCGTCGGCCAATCTGCGGTATTGTTGGGTGTGGCAAACAACGGGGCGCCTGTTTTGACCGTCCGCAGCGAAACCGGTACCCTGGTCGGTGAAGCCAAGAGTGTTACCCCTCTGCCGCTTGGAACCTGGGTACATATCGCTGGGCAACGAAGCGCTGCCGGCACTTTGACTTTGTATGTCGAAGGGATGCAAGTCGGTGTAGGCAATGCCAATCCAAGCCTTTCCAACCCTTCGGGGGCAGCCTGGATCGGCGCCGGCCCCAGCACCGGCCAACCCACCGATATCTGGCCTGGGATGGTTGACGAGGTACGGCTATCTTCCATCGCTCGTTATCCTACTAACTTTACCCCAAAAGGTCCCTTTGACGCCGACAGTTATACACCGGCATTGTGGCATTTCGACGAAAAGGCCGGAGTCAACGCCTACGATTACAGCGGCAACCAAGCCCACGCCACACTGGT
>JABWCM010000304.1 GCA_013360285.1 Myxococcales bacterium | reverse complement strand
ACCTTCGGGTACGCCTCCGGTGGGCCTCAGTCGGCAGGCCCGCCTCGCTACGGCCACTGTCTCGCTCGCCGTTATTTTTTTCCCAAACACCCTCTAAGTCCGTCCCCAACTTTTTTCACAAACTCTTTGGAAAAAACTCGCCGCAATTTCCTCAATAACTCTTTTCGACCATCACCAGTAGGTTTTTTTCCGGCCATGCTTTCAGTCCAAACATATCCCACCCGGACAGCACTAAGAAGTTGCTCAACTCGACGACCACCCCTCCGGCGGTTTTGATGTCGCTGAGTACTTGAAACCGCACGTCGAAGATTTTAGGGTCTTCATGGAGAAAACCACAAAAGTCAAGCCACGCAGTTGTCAGTGTGGCCATGGGTTTGGACACGTTGACGATCAGCAAACCGCCCCAACCCTGCCATGCCGAAAGCCCGCTGGGGCTTAAAGTGATCGAATGGCCGGTGGACAGCGGAAACGACCCACTTCCGGCGACAGGCACTTCAAAACAGGGAGGGGTGCCGTCTTTCCCAAAACACACCCAATCGTAAAACCCCACCAATTTTAATCTCTTTGCATCGAAGGCGATGTTGGTTTGCAGACCCGTGGGCGGAGGGTCGTACTGATACCCACGCGTAAGTTGAAACGGACAGTTGACGATTTGCCCGGCGGTTCCAACGATATGGCACAACTCTACACTCGCCGGCGTCGTGGGGGGAACCTCGGTTTCACAGGTACAGTCGTTTGCGCATTCGGAAGCGGTTGTTGCCAACACGGCACAGTCTTGGGTCCACGACGTCTCACAACAGGCCGGGTTTTTGTCGCAAACACACGACATACAAAACAGGTCATTACAAAGAGGTAGAGGATGCTCGGTGCAGCAACTTCCCGCCTTGGATAGTCCGCACCCACACTGGAACAAGCAGTCTGTTTTGGTGGCAGAGACACAAGATAAATCCCAGGACGTTTCGCAACAAAAAGGATCGATGTCACATACGCAGGTTGCACATGCTTTTGCCTGACAATTGGGGGTCGGATGGATGAGACAACAGTCGGAAGGCTCGGGGCCAAACGGGTTTTTGCAGATACATCCCGCAATGGCCGAAAACACACAACCCACATCCGGAGCACATTCGTCGGTCGTGCACCCGTCATTGTCGTTGCAGGCTTTGGCAACGCCTCCGCCACAGATTCCTCCGCCACAAATTTCCCCCACGGTGCAAACATCCCCATCGTCGCATGCAGCGCCGTCGCCGGATGGGCACGGGTTGCCGCCGCAACTCGGCGTACCGTCGCATGCGGCGGATAAAGCGCATGGGTCGGAGCTGCATTCGACGTCCGGTTTACAACAGTCCCATGGATAGGCGCTGCATTCAAACGCAGCACATACGCCGTCGTCCTGCTGACAAACATCGACGCACCCATTGGCGTCCTGATCGAGTGTGGTCGCCAATGGCGATCCGAGTACCGCGGGTATGACAACCGTCACATCGACGATATTGATGTCCCCCGAACAATCCACATCGGCATCAGTGATGGGAACCACGACACAAGCGGGAACATCACCCACCTCGGCAAGAGACCACAATGACACCAGAATCGCACATTGGATGTCGACAATGGTCACATCGCCGGATCCGTTTAAGTCACCAGGCAATTCGACACACGTTGCATGTCCGGATGGTAACGCGGCAAACCAAATACCCATACCCAGCAGCCCGATGGTTTTCATGACGCTCTCCTTTGGTCTAGGTGGCTGGTGTTTTTAGATGAAATTTTTGTCCTGGCCGGCTTTTGCCGCCTCGCCCGTAAAAATCCCTGCGGCATATTCCCGATATTCCTCAGGATTTTTCCGGACGATCCGACGAAAATCCGGCTGGCCAAAAATTCCCCTAAAAAACACCAGCCACCTAGGTGTGTGGTGTTTTTAGATGAAATTTTTGTCCTGGCCCCTTTTGCCACCTCGCCCGTAAAAATCCCTGCGGCATATTCCCGATATGACTCGGGATTTTCCCAAACCAATCCGCCGCCAAATCCACACCCACAGGTCGCGCCCATATTTTTTCACAAGCTCTCTGGATTTGGCGGGCCGTTGGGACTTCGGCGATTCGGCGGATGTCATCCTGAGACGCTTTCGACATGCCTCCCGCACCTTGTGGCTCTCTTCAATGATTGGGTCGGATGGCATAGTGGTTACTCCTTGCTCAAGTCAAAGGGCGTATAAATGACCGGAGGCTCGAAACCGGCTCGCCTACACAAGTCTTCGATTCGGTCGCGCATCAACGCGGTGGTGATGTGTTTACAATTCCACGTCAGCAGGTACTCCATTCCGTGCGCCGCCGCTACCGCGATGTGAAGAGCATCAACCCGCGCTTTCGCGGGTAGGCCTCCACCTTGATGACCTGCGCGCCCAGCATCATTATCCCGACACGTCACGCCCGCGTTCCGGGCGTCGCACCTCGTATTTCAGCTCCACCATACCGTTTTTGTACGCTTTGACTCCGGTCAAATGCAGCGCCACGTCGTGGGGTAACGGGCCGAAGAACGGGATCCCTTCTCCGATGGCTATGGGTAGGACCGCGACACAAATTTCGTCTGCTACGCCTGATTTCAGGCACTCGTTCACCAGTTCGCGACCGCCAACCACCCAGATGTTGCGGTGTTTCGGCTTGACTACCTCGTCCAGGACCTGCCGAAGGACTCCTCCAACACACTCCACGCTCGTCCGGTGTTTTTCGAGCGGCCTCGACGTGAACACGTAGACCGATTTGTCGCGATAGGGCCACCCGAAACCCTGGCGCTCGAAACCTCGCGCCGTTTCGTATGTTTTCGATCCCATTACGAAGGCATCTACCTGTCGATGGAATTCCTCGACGAAGTCGGGGCCCAGTTCCTCCCCGTCTTCGAAATCGTCCGCGGTTTCCATCCAATCGACACTCCCGTCTTTTCTGGCGATGAACCCATCCAAACTGGCCGCCATGTGAATCGTAACTCGTGGGCGATTTTCTGGATCCATGTTGCACCTCGACAGTGGGGGTTATGAAATAGAACCTCCGGTGTCTTGCCTCATACCGAACGCGACATACCATGCGCCGCCCTATTGAATACTGCCAAAAGGAGGAGTGCACGTCATCATCAAAATCACGTCCGTCGTTTTCCGAGGAGCAAAAAGTCGAGATTGTGCGCCGGTACTTGGTCAACAAAGAAGAATCCGATGTCGAACCTGTCATGCAACGGGCGCGCGAAATAGACCCCGACGAGCGACCTCGCCTCATCAGCGACAACGGTTCACAGTTTATTACCCGCGATTTCAAGGAATTCATCCATGTCACAGGGATGACCCACGTGAGAATCTCCCCATATTCCCCGCAATCGAACGGAAATTTGGACCGATGGCACAAAACGCTCAAAGCAGATGCCATCCGCCCCGCGGTGCCGGAAACAATACACCCACAGCCATGGAAACCAGCAAAGCCAACGCAAGGAGGTCTGGACGAACGGTGCGCATACGCTCCGTCAGATTCGTCATTCAGATAAGCTCATCGACGGTGGTTGGACTGATCGCTGCCTTGAGTTTTCGTTCCATTTCGATAAGCGGTTCTCTGTTCACCAGGGTCTCCATGCGTCTTGATTTCTTTTGCAACACCAGGACTAACATAAGGCACCACTGGACATCCATGATGCCTCAATAATTATCGGTTATTGCTAAAGAGCCTGAGTATGACGATGATCTGCACCCACGTGTTGAACCGCGGCGGCAAGGGTGCCAAGAGCCCCGTGGATGATCTGTAGATGGAGGCGTCAGGGTGTCTTATTGAGAAACCACAACTCGTCCATTCCAGATCATCGGAGGTATCTCAACCATGGGTGAACACAGGAATCTTTTCCATTTCATCAAGGGTGTGTTATACCGCAGTTGCACACGACTGGAACATTATGAAGAAACCATATAAACATTGTTGGGCGGATCGCGATGGCAACGTGGTCGCGACGGGAACTTCCGCCCCATGAGACACCAACGAGTGGCCGAGGCTACCAGCGATTGACATCGCAGCGGGATTTCGGCATCTTGGCCACGGGTAGGAGGTTGCGAGAAACTGCGGAAAACCCCGATATCCTCTGAGTTTGTGAAAAAATATGGGGACGGACTTGGACGCGAGGATTTTGGTCCCGATGCACGGAAAAAAACCGAGTTATATCGGGAATATGGCGCAGGTTTTTTTGTGGGCAGCGGGGGCAAAAGCATCCGTCCAAGTTCGTTCAGCTATGTTTTCACAAACTCTCTGTGACCCATGTGCTCGTCCTCTCTGATTCGGAAAAACCCGGCCTGCTTTCCCCTTGGATACCTCCATCCAGTCCGGGCGCACGACTCGAAGCGAGCCGTCAGAATGCCTGCGAATTCGCGGCGTGCGAACCTTTTCCCCGCAAACTTATGAGAAATCGGGGTTAAGGAATCTTGGTCAATACGTAATCTGTACCTGCGGCGTGGCAGTTGACACATAGGGGAACACTGGGACCGTCGGCGTATTTTTGGCCCTGATAGATTTCATACCAATAAAAGCCGTCCCCTGCGGGCGGAGTTTGTTGAAGTTTGACCGAAACGGACCAACCGATGGGGGCGGTTGTGTTTCCGAACAATTCTTTGATCGAGGTTGCGCCGACAGGCCACGGTGCGGCGTTTGTTTTGGCGGCGTTGTAAAGCCGGTCATTTTGGAACACCCGGACCTGCCCAAAGTGGGGGCCCGTAGAGGCATGGGGGGCATTTTCTGCAGGCCAGGTAAGATAATAGCCGGCTTCGAGCCAGGTTTGTAACGCGGCACCGGTGGTTGGGGGTGGACTTGACGAGTGGCTGATACATTGGCCGTCGTCGCAGGTAACATAAGCGTCTTCGGCCAGTTGAGCGGTGTTGCCGTCGTCCGTTTTGGTTGGCGACGGTGCACAATCGCAGTCCGGCATTTGGGAAACGCAGATCGTTTCGGCTGCCTTAAACGTTTCCTGTTCGTCTTCGCGGATACCCCATGCTGCTTTGGTCCCACAACAATCCGTTACGTGGAACACCACAACGCAATCAGCCTTTGTGGTGCAGGTTTTGGAAAACGACGGAAATTGGGGATTGGGGCCGGTGCACTCGATGGGTTCTTCGGTGACGTCGAGTTCAGTCAGGTCCGGCTCCGCTGTATCAGGTTGTGCGACATCCACAGTGGTGATGTCTTCGATGACTTCCGCGGTGGTGATGTCGTCTGTGACTTCCGGAAGACTTCCGATATCTTCAGGAAACACGTCAACAGCAAGGCTATCGATGCCGGCGCCGCCATCCACCGGGTTGGGTACAACGCCGATTCCAAGGTCTTCCAGTTGCAGACCGGCCATATCCGGCAACGGTTCTGTTGGGATGTTGTTGGGATCGATCATCCCGGAGGATCGGTCGTCGGAACAGGATGAGGATACTCCCCAGAGCAGAAACAAAAAGAGATAAGCCGGATTTGTGCGCATCGTTTGTCGTCCTTTCCCAACGTGTCGAATTACTCATCAAACCAACCGCCGCTTGGTGGCAGGCGATGGCACGTCATGAGTATAGATCGGTTACCGAGATAGGAACAATACGATTCAATGGAGGTCGGTCGGGGAGGTGGCGCGGGGCGAAGGAATTCGCCCCGGAGGATGGATTCGACAGGTTGATTATTCGCAACCACACTCGCCGAAGTATTTGAGGTTCATGTAACCACCGCATACGGCTTCCAGTGCTGGGCCGGCCTGAACTTCAATGACAAACGAGGTGCTGGTTTCTTCGAGCACGGTCACCGACGGGTGAATGTAGTCTGGGCCCTGGCCGGGGATGTTGCGGCGCGCGAGCACAAACCAGGTGTCGGAGCCGTCAAGCCCGTCGAGGTCCCAGTCATAACGGCCACGGAGCAGGACTTGAGCTGTGTTGATGCCGAGCGGGGCATCCCAGGACACGACGAAGCTCTCGTGGTCGTTGTTGGACAAGGTGCCGACTGTGAAGTCGATTGCCGACGAACCGCTGATTTCCACACGTTTTCCGGAATTGTCGAAGCCGCTGTTGGAACCGCTGGAATAAGTCGGGATGATCGCTTCCAGCAGACCGGCGAAAGCGTCTTGTGGATAGAAAATCCAGCATTGTGGATAGGACATAAGCGTGTTGCAGCCATTGGCATCGAGTGATGACGGTGGCCATTTGCGGTTGAGCTGCCATTGTTCAATCACTTTGCCCAAACCGTTGCGGAGTGAAAGAATGCCCGCGCCATAAGCTGGATCCGTGAAGAAGCCGGAGAAGCCGTGGTTGCCGTTGAAGTTGATTTCGACGGAGCCGGCGCGGCTGTCCTGGGGATTGGTTGCGCTGGGGAGATTGTTGAGGTCTGCCGCGGTCGCAATAAATTCAGACCACGTGTACACCGGGGTACATTTGCAGACCGGTGGTGCAGTCGGGGACCCGGAGGCGCAACCACTGTCTTCACCGTTGAATCCAACCACCTGGAATTTGGCGGCCCAAGCGGCCAAGATGCCGCCGGTGGGGGATAGTGGCGCTTCGAGGAATGACTCTGGGGTCAAGGCATAGTTACATTTCGAGGATACCTTTAGAACCAACGTCACGGTTTCGCCCACTTTGATGCCGTTTTTCGGAGCGGGATTCTTGGCGTTGATGGAAAACGCGAAGGTGTCTTTTTTGCTGACCGGAGTACCGCCCAGACCGCAGAAGGGACGTACTTTGGTGGCGAATTCAAAACGGCCGCTGGGGTCCTCGAGGACCAGGCATCCCGCCGCGGGGTTCCCTGCTAAGTTAAAGCCAAGCCGCGTCAGGATCGGTGCACCCAAGATCGTCGAGGATTCCTGGGGACTGGTATTTTTGATGGTCAGCGTGACGGAGTTGGACGTGAGTGCGTTGACGTCGATCTGAGCGTTCAGGATTTCGCCGGCGGAAGCTTCGCCATCAAGTTGCACCGTTGAGTCGGAACCCGGTGTGCTGGACAACGTCGGTGTGCCTCCCACGCATTGACCACCCGCGCATTTGTCACCAATCGTACACGGGATCCCGTCGTCGCAGCTTGCGGTGTTGTTTACAAACTGGCAGCCGAGAGCGGGATCGCAAGAATCCGTTGTGCAGGGGTTGTTGTCGTTGCAATTGGTCACTCCGTGATAACACCCTGTGGCCGGGTCGCAGGAATCCGATGTGCATACGCTGTTGTCATTGCAGTTGATCGGTGTGGTCGAACATCCGGTGGCCGGATCGCAGCTATCTTTGGTACAGGCGTTGCCATCGTTGCACGAGGTCATTTCGTTTTTGCAACCGAGCGATGGATCGCAGCTATCTTTGGTGCAAGCGTTGTTATCTTCACAAGAAATGGTCTCGTTTTTGCATCCGGAAGTTGGGTCACAGGAATCAGCCGTGCACGCATTGCTGTCGTCGCACGAAATCGTGTCGTTTTTGCATCCGGACTTCGGATCACAGGAATCCTCGGTGCAGGCATCCCCGTCATCACAGGAGATTTTTTCGTAGGCACATCCGGTTTCTTTGTCGCAACTGTCTTTCGTGCAAGCGTTGTCGTCGTCACACGAAATCATGTCGTTTTTGCATCCGGAATCAGCGTCACAGGAATCTTGGGTGCAGGCATTGTTGTCATCGCACGAGATCGTGTCGTTTTTGCATCCGGAAGTTGGGTCACAGGAATCAGCCGTGCAGGCATTGCTGTCGTCACACGAAATGGTTTCGTTTTTGCAACCGGATTTCGGATCGCAGGAATCCTCGGTGCAGGCATTGCCGTCATCACAGGAGATTTTTTC
>JABWCM010000030.1 GCA_013360285.1 Myxococcales bacterium | reverse complement strand
CTGCGCAATATTCCCGATATTACTCGGTTTTCTTCCGGGCAGGGGGAACAAAATCCCCGCGTCCAAGTCCGTCCCCATATTTTTTCACAACCTCTATGTAGTAGGGTCGCCCGCTGTTGGCCAGAGGGGAATCAACCTCGTGGGAAGGGTTCTGCATCATTTCGTCCGGTTAGAAATGAAGGGCTGCTTTGGGTCCTTTGGAACCATCCTGACCTGCTTTGCCGATGCTTTTGCCCCCCTTGCCGCCCTCTCCTGGGTTACCCGACAGATCAAACGTGTTGGCGGAACCATACAGATCTAAGTTAAGACCGCCCTGACCGTGAACAAAAACACCAATCGACGGGCCCCCGCAACCGCCTCCGCCCCCGCCACCGTGACCTCCATCACCGCCTTTGCCGCCGTTGCCGCCCAATTCCGCGCACCACGCATTGGGTGTTTCATCGCCGGGTTTCCCGCCGTCGGCACCGTTGCCGCCTACGCCACCTGTTCCGCCGTTTCCACCGTCGCCGCCGTCACCGCCGTCGGCGGTCAAGATCTGGTTTCCAAACAACACGGGTGCGCTGGTGGGTCCTTTGGTCCACACCATAAAAATCCCGAAGCTGCCTCCACCGCTGCTGCCGCCGGCCGCTCCGGTGCCCTGGCAACCACCGCTGCCGCCGCCGCCGCCGGAACCGCCGAAATCACTGGCGCCGTGTTGCGAGCAGTCCCAGTTTTCGGTTCCTCCACCTGCGCCGCCGCCGCCACCGCCACCACCGTGGCTTCCCGCCCCCCCATTTCCGCCGGTTCCCGGACTCCACACCGCGTTCTGCACACTACCGGCTGTAACGCAGCCGACTCCTGCTGTCCCCAATGTGCCCGCGGTTCCATTTTTGCCGTGATCACCCGGACCCTGCTGAAACAGCGACGAGTCGCTCGCTTTGGGGGTGCGGCAGATCCCGCACCCACTTTCTTTGGACCAAAACAAAGAGTCGTAGCCGGCTTTGCCGCCTTTGCCGGCTCCGGCGCCTTTTCCGTCGCCTCCGGTTTCGCCGCCATTAAAGGTTTGTAAATAGGGTCCAGGGGTGGTTTTGGGTTGAGGGGTCCCGTCTTCATCGTAATCCGGACAGGTTGCGTCGCCGCCTTTACCGCCGCTTGTGTCTACGCCGCTGCAGGTTTTGTTGCCCCCCGCTCCGCCGGCGTTTTTGCCGGAGCATGGTGTTTTGCCCACGTCTTTGGCAGCGAGGCCGGCGGCACCCGCTGTCCCGTTGCTGCCGTCGATGCCATCGGTTCCGCGATCGCCGTTCGCACCCTGTCCCGCCACGATGACGTTGTTTTGTAAGATAAGCCCGTCGGTACAATCTTTGATATAAACCGCAATGCTGGAGGCGCCGACCCCTTCGGCGGCGGCGCCGAAAATGGTAAACCCGTCCAGCGTTGCGCCTTTTGTGTTGGTGATGCCAATTGCGACTACCGCCCCAGGGGCGGCAACGGTTGCGGTTTCGCCGAAAATAACCGTTTCATACAACTGAGGGTCGCGGTCCAGAAAGTCACCGCGGTAACCGCCATACACTTGGACGCCGTTTTGAAGAACGACCGACTGTACATACACTCCGGTTGCAACCAACACGTCGCGTTTTTTTTGTGCTGCTGCGGCTGTGATTGCTGCGTTGATGGTGCGTTTGGGGGCATCCAATGTTCCCGCGTGCGAGTCGTCTCCATTTTTTGCCACGAAAATCGTGTTGTTTTTTTCGCCGTCAATCCCGTCACAATCGAGATCCTGACCCATGATGTCGGGAATATCTTCGGGGTTGATGTAGGCACATTCGCAGCCGTCCGCAGGGTTCTTGTTCACATCGTGATACCCCGCTACACAGGCCATGGAACATTGGGGGATCAACAATTGTGCATCGCAGAATGCTTTGCCGTTGGTAAATTGAAGGAAGTTGCAGTTGTTGCCGCACTGGCCGCAGTCGTTGGCCGTGTCGTATTTCCCGGTCACAGGATTCTTAAATCCTTCGTCTGTGGTGCCGTCGCAGTCGTTGTCCAAAGCGTCGCAAATCTCTTGGGGTACCTCGCAAGGTCCCCAACCGGCTTCTCCGATGCATTTTTGGGTGCCGTAACAGGTGGTGACAGGTATTCCAGGTGCCGTCCAGGTCAACGAGCAGCTTTTGGACAGGTTGGGGGTCTGTGCCGAACACGTGCATGTGCCGCTGGTGGGCACACACTGCTCTTTGTCGGCAGCAACGCTGGTGCACAAAAAACCGCTGGGGCATGCTCCGTTTGGTCCGCAGGGTGCGGCGCAGTAGGTGCCGTCACCGATAGACAGACACATCGCTCCTTGCAACAGGCATTGGGCGTCGGATGAGCATGGTTCACAGAGGCCGGCGCTCGATGGGATACATTGGTAATCGTTCAGCGGCAGAAAACCGGGATCGCAGGTATCGACAGTGCAATTGGGCGGGTCCAACGTTGCGTTGCATTTTCCCGTCCCGTTGACAAACCCGTCTTTGCAGGAATTTCCGCATACACCACAATGGTCGAACGAGACGAGTTTTCCATCGGTCAGGAAATCTTCATCGACGAGCCCGTCGCAGTCATTGTCGATATAATCGCAGCTCTCCGGACTTGGGGTTGACGCGGCACAGATCCATCCGAGTGGTCCGCCACAAATCGCGGTACCGATGCATTCGCCGACTCCGGGGATTGCATTCGAACAGGGTTGTGTCGCAGCAAGGCCATCGTCGATGAGCCCATTACAATCGTTGTCGATGCCGTCGCAGGTCTCTGATTGCGCCTCTTTGGCTGTACAAGCGGACCAACCGGTCTGCGAATTGCAGGTTTCAATTCCGTAGCAGGTGCCGGTGTCATTGCTGATACTGCAAGTGCGCTGAAGACCCGCGGCGCCCTCCGAACAGGTACAGGAACCCGACACGGGGGTGCAACGACCCAAGGCGTCGGGTAGGGCGTCGTCTTGGATGCAGTCATAACCGGTTGGACAATCGCTGACGTCTTTGCAGTTGGCAAGGCAGTGCTGTGTATCACCGACTAAGGTGCAGGCACCGCCCGGGCATTGAAATGATTCCTGGCAGGGTGTGCAGTGCGCAAAGATATCTGGGAGGCACAAAAAGACCACGTCCGGTAACGTATTTTGAATCGCTTTACATTTGTAGCCTTCGGGGCAGATTTCGAGGCACGTCATGGTGCATTCAAACCCATTGGGACCTTCGACACAGAATCCGCTTTCGCAGTCCAAATTTTCGGTGCAGGGGGATCCAAAGTCGCCTGGTGTTCCGGCGACGTCGGTGTTGTCGGTTGTGCCGACATCTTTGTCTCCCCAAGGGGAGCCCGTGTCCGGAATGTTGGACCCGATATCGTGATCACCAAACGACATGCCGTCGGAAACCAAGGTATCGGCCGTACCCACGTTACCGGTTGCGGAGTCGTCGCCACAGGAAACGACGAGTGTCGGCAAAGAGGCGGAGCATAAAAGAACAAGTACATGAAACACAGGCATACGATTCATCAGAATTCCACAGAATAAATGGATTGGACCGCCATGATCGGCTTTGTTGTGTGGATCCAATCGGTAACTTTATATTGCTGAATGACCCGGTGATCCCATTCGTTGGGCACGGGCGTGCACTTTCGGGTATGGGTTACGTCCGCCACGTAATCCATCTCCGGCGGGGCAGGTTACCGCGCTGGTATGAGAATTCAAGGCAAAGAGTGTCGGAAAAAAATAGCGGAACGAACTTGGACGGATGATAGGTGTGTGGTGTTTTTCGATGAATTCCACGCCTTGACCCGCTTTGGCCGTTTCGCCCTTAAAAAAACCTGCGGCATAGTCCCGATATGCGTCAGGATTTTTTCGGACGATGCGGCGAAAATCGGTTCTTATGGTCAAACAATGACCGATGGGTCATTGTTTTGTTGGGATCAAAAAATTCCAACCGGCTTCGAACGATGATCTTCAACGCTCAAAGTTGGCTTTCTTCAAAGGTTTTTTCTGTTTTTGTAGATCGGTTGAATCGTTAAAGAGCCGGGTGATTCGAATTGGCGCTTGACAATTGGGTTTGCAAAGGTAATAGCGCGTGCGGCGACAAACGAAGGTGTTTGCGTTGACGATTCGATCGCAAAGGGAGAATGCTCATGAACCCCAGTCGTAACAATCAGATCCGGATTCGATCTATCGGTACCTGGAACCGACGAATGGTGACGGTACTGCTCATGCTCGCTGCTTTGAGCATGGCATTTTTTGCGTCTACGGCTTCGGCCAATGCGGCGGGATGTACCGATCCCCCCGGAGATATTACCGCAGGCGCGGCAACAAACGTTGTAGACGTTCAATGCTCCATTCTGCTTGCGCTGTGGGAACTAAACAACAAGTCGGGTCCGATCCCTGAATGTCTGAAATGGCCCGAAGAATTGGCCGATCAGAATTGCGATGGGGCGGTAAACGTTGCCGATATCCAAATCATTATCCAATACTCACTGCTGCAGCCGCTTAACGTCGATATCGACGCCGACGGTAGCGGTTGTCCCGATGACTGCGAGACGGGCGCCGTTTGTGGTAATGATGTTGTCGAAACCGGTGAAGAGTGCGACGATGGCATGGCAAATAGCGACATTTTGCCGGATGCGTGTCGTACGGATTGCAAACTGGCCTATTGTGGGGACGGGGTGATTGATACCCAGGAAGTATGTGATGCGGGAACCGACAACAGCGATCTCAACCCGGATGCGTGTCGGACGACGTGTGTGCCCCCTGCGTGTGGGGATGGGGTAACCGATACCGGCGAAGATTGTGACGGTGGTGCCAATTGCCAGGCCGATTGTACATTTGTGCCAACAGAGGCGTTGAAAGAGGGCGATTTGGTGATCACCGAGATCATGCAGAATCCCTTTGCGGTTGCCGACAACATGGGCGAGTGGTTTGAGATCTACAACGCGTCGGGCAAAGAAGTGGACTTGGTGGGCCTGGTTGTCTCCGACAAGGACACGGAAAGCCATACAGTGACCTCCGCTTTGCCGCTGCTGGTTCAGCCGGGTGCGTATTTTGTGTTTGGTATCAATAACAATTTCGGCACCAACGGCGGTGTGCCGGTTGGTTACCAGTACACCGGCTTTAACCTTGGCAACGGCGACGATGAGGTCATTTTAACCGCCGGGGGGGTTGTGATAGACCGTGTAGACTATGATGGCGGTCCGACGTTTCCCGACCCCAACGGCAAGTCGATGAGCCTGGATGCTGCGAAAACCAATAGCACGGACAACAACTCCGGTGCTTTCTGGTGTGAAGCGTTGACCACCTATGGTGGCGGCGACTTCGGCACTCCTGGTGCGGCTAACCCGGCGTGTCCCATTTGTGGCAACGGGGTCATGGAAGGTCTGGAAGCCTGTGACAACGGTCCAAACAACAGCGACACTACCGCCGACGCCTGCCGAACCAACTGCACCCTTCCGATGTGTGGGGACAACGTTACCGATACCGGTGAAGAATGCGATGGCGGTGCGGGGTGTACACCCGATTGTTTGATTTCCGAGGACGGTATTTTGCCCGGCGAGTTGGTGATTACCGAAATCATGCAGAATCCGTTTGTCGTGGGTGACAATTTTGGCGAATGGTTTGAAGTGAAAAACACAAGCGCCAAAACCCTCGATCTCAATGGCCTGGTTATCAAAGATGACGGAACCGAATCCCACGTGGTCCAAGCCGGGATGCCCCTGTTCGTAGGACCGGGCGGTTACTTTGTGTTTGGGATCAATGCCGATCCGCTCCTGAACGGCGGCGTCACGGTAGGTTATGCTTATCTTACCTTTTTCTTAGGAAACACGGATGACGAAGTGGTGTTGATTTCGAACGGCGTCGAAGTGGATAGAGTCAACTACGATGGCGGAGTGGTGTTCCCGAATCCGAATGGTCGCTCGATGAGCCTGAATCCGGCCAGCGGCAATGCTTCGGATAACGACAATGGTGCCAACTGGTGCGACGGGTTTACCGCGTTCGGAGCCGGTGACTTCGGAACCCCCGGCGCAGACAATCCGACCTGCCCGGTGTGTGGTAATGGTGTCGTGGAAGGTTTTGAAGCCTGCGACGACAACAACTTGATCGATGGGGACGGCTGTGAAGCGAATTGCACCATTACGATCGTGAACCTGTGTGGCAATGGCACTCTCGATGACGGCGAAGAGTGTGACGACGGCGTGTTGAACAACGACACATTGGCCGACGCATGCCGGACCAATTGTAAACTGCCGTTCTGCGGCGACGGTGTGACCGATAGCGGTGAGGCGTGTGATGGTGGCGTTGGGTGTCTACCGACTTGCCAATTGGTTCCCCCGGGATTGTTGGCAGGTGAGTTGGTGATCACCGAAATCATGCAAAATCCGCTCGCTGTGACCGACACCGCCGGTGAATGGATCGAGATCTACAACGCGACCGCGAACACCCTCAACCTCAATGGATTGGTGCTCAAAGATGATGGTACGGACAGCCACACCATTACTGCGGCTACACCTTTGCTGGTTGGTCCCGGTGAATACTTCGTGCTCGGCAACAATGGCGATATGGCGACCAATGGCGGAGTTGCGGTGGACTATGTTTACAAGACGTTTTCGTTGGCCAACGGTGACGACGAAGTTGTGTTGGTGTCGGAAGGAGTCGAGGTGGACCGGGTGAATTACGACGGTGGCCCCACTTTTCCGGATCCCAACGGTCGTGCCATGAGCTTAAATTCAGAAAATACCAGTGCGATTGACAACGACTTGGGTGCCAACTGGTGTGAAGCGTTCTCGGTGTATGGGGCGGGTGATTTTGGAACCCCCGGTGCGGCTAACCCCGCGTGTCCGACGTGTGGAAACGCGATTCAGGAAGGATTCGAAGCGTGTGACGATGGTAATTTAATCGACGGCGATGGTTGCGAATCCGACTGCACCCTGACTGTGGTAAGTTTGTGTGGCGACGGCAACCTGGATGCCGGCGAAGAATGTGACGACGGTGCACTGAATAGTGATTCAGAGCCCGATGCCTGTCGAACGAACTGCAAACTAGCGTTCTGCGGTGATGGTGTCATCGATACCGGAGAGGAATGTGACGGGGGTGTAGGATGTCTTCTGTCATGCCTTTTGGGTTCGGAAGGAATTCTCCCGGGTGAATTGGTTATTACCGAAGTCATGCAGAATCCACTTGCTGTGCTGGATACGGCGGGAGAGTGGTTCGAAGTATACAACGCGTCATCAAAGACCTTGGATATCAACGGATTGGTGATCAAAGACGACGGCACAGAAACACATACCATTGACGCGGGTGGTCCTTTGGCGGTAGTCCCCGGGGCATATGTAGTACTTGGGAACAATGCCGATATGCTGACCAATGGCGGTGTTGCCGTCGACTATGTGTATGCGACGTTCACACTTGCCAACGGAGACGACGAGATCGTGTTGGTGTCGAACGGAGTGGAAATCGACCGTGTCAACTATGACGGTGGACCTCTTTTCCCCGACCCCAACGGGCGGTCGATGAGTCTTGATCCGGCCCTGACGACGGCTCTTGACAATGATTTTGGCGCGAATTGGTGTGAAGGATTCGAACTGTTTGGCGCCGGGGATTTTGGTACGCCGGGTGCCGAAAATTCACCGTGCCCCATTTGTGGTAACGGTGAACTCGAAGGTTTCGAAGTGTGTGATGATGGTAATTTAATCGGTGGTGATGGCTGTGAGGCCGATTGTACACTCACGGTTGTGAATCTGTGTGGAAACGGTACGTTGGACGAAGGCGAAGAATGCGACGATGGCGCGCTGAACAGCGACACGGTGGTGGACGCCTGCCGCACCAATTGTGTTCCGGCGCATTGTGGTGATGGTGTGGTCGACACAGGTGAAGAATGCGATTCCACCCCAGGTTGTACGGCCACGTGTATCGATTCCGCAGCGACTTCCCCATTGCCGGGCGATTTGGTGATCACCGAAATCATGCAGAACCCACTCGTTGCCGCGGATACCGTTGGCGAATGGTTTGAAGTTCTCAACGTTTCGGACAAAAACATTTCGGTAAACGGAATGACCATCAAAGACGACGGGATCGATATCCACACCGTTACGTCGGCGAATCCGTTGGTCATTGCTCCGGGTGACTACTTTGTGTTTGGGATCAACAGCGACCCGGCGGTCAATGGTGGTGTTACCGTACATTACAAATATGCAACATTTTCATTGGGCAATGCCGACGATGAAGTTGTGTTGTTATTTGGTGGTCAGGAGATCGATCGGGTCAACTATGATGGTGGCCCACTGTTTCCGGACCCCAACGGAGCATCCATGAACCTCGATCCGGGTGCTCTCAGTGCTGTGGCCAACGATCTGAACACCAATTGGTGTACTGCAAAAGCAACTTATGGTGGTGGCGACAAAGGTACTCCCGGAGCAGCTAATACGTTGTGTGCCGAATGCGGAAACAACCTTCTGGAGGCCGGTGAAGCCTGCGATGACGGCAACTTACTGCCGGGTGATGGCTGTGAGCCGGACTGTACGGTCAGCGTTGCGTTCTGTGGTAACGGTGCATTGGATGCCGGCGAAGAATGTGATGACGGAATGAATAACAGCAACACAACACCTGATGCCTGCAGAACGGATTGTACCTTGCCGGTATGCGGTGATGGCGTCGTGGACACCGGGGAAGAGTGTGATGGTGGCATCGGATGTTTGTCTGGTTGCATTCAGGCTCCTCTGCTGGGACTGCTGCCGGGTGACCTGATCATTACGGAGTTTATGTCGGACCCAGCCGCAGTTACGGATGCCAATGGGGAGTGGTTTGAAATCTACAACAATACGGGCGTGGACTTGGATCTCAACGGAGTCACCTTGCTGGACTTGGGCACCGATTTTCATGTGATTGACAACGGTGCTCCGCTTATTCTGCCGGCGTTCGGGGTCATTGTGGTGGGTAACCAAGGTGATCCGTTGGCCAATGGTGGTGTCATTGTTGACTACGTTTATTCCAACATTTTCTTGAGCAACGTTGAAGATGAAATCATTGTGTTTGCTGACGGAATGGAAATCGACAGCATTGCATACGATGCGACTTTCCCCCTGACCGCGGGTGCTTCAGCGCAACTGGACCCGGCATTTTTTGATGTCGACCTCAATGATCTCGGCGAGGCGTGGTGTGTGGGCCAAACGGCTTATGGCGCCGGCGATTTGGGTACACCGGGCGTGGACAACGAATCGTGCCCCGTGTGTGGAAACAACGTGGTCGAAAGCGGCGAAGAATGTGATGACGGGAACATCGTCGGTGGGGATGGATGCGAGGCGAACTGCACGTCGTCGCCCCCGCCTGGTGACTGTGGCAACTTTGTAGTAGAAACCGGAGAAGAATGTGACGATGGGAACCAAACCAATCTGGACGGCTGCGATCAGTCATGCAACTTGGAAGGACTGCCGCCGTTGCCTGGTGAGCTGATTATCACTGAAATCATGCAGAACCCAGCGAAAGTGGCCGATACTGCAGGCGAGTGGATTGAAATTTATAACTCTTCGGCGTTCGATTTGAACCTGTTTGGTGTGGTGCTCAAAGACGCCGATTTCGATACACACACGATTTCCGCGCCGGTTTTGGTACCCGCCGGTGGATACGTCGTATTGGGGCCCAACGCCAACACGTTAACCAACGGTGGTGTCACTGTAAATTACCAATACCCTGGGGCCGTATTTACGTTGTTCAATACCATCGATGAGGTCATTTTGATGTTGGACGGGGTACTTTTGGATGGTGTTGGATACGACGACGGTATCACCTTCCCCGATCCCAACGGGGCTTCGTCGTCGTTGGATTTTGGATTCTATGACACCACTGCCAACGACGTGGGAGCCAACTGGTGTCCTGCAACCATTTCCTACGGTGCGGGCGACCTGGGTACCCCCGGTTCCGACAACCCGGTTTGCCCATAAGCAGGTGAATCGTATTTCGTACTCATTCCCCCGAGGTGGGTCGATGATCGAACAATTGACCCACCTCCGGATGTCCGCCCTACGATACTACCCCGAATTTATTGATAATCGGCAATCCTTTGAAATGACACGCCAGTTCTTACAGGACCGGCTGGTGTCTTGTACGTCTGCAACCTATTTCGAACATGACAACCGGATTTGTGCCGGCTGGCTGGAATCGTTTGAAGACTGTCCCAACTTCGGTACACCGGTAACTCTGGTGGTGTTGCTGGCCGATCCTGCCGACGAGTCGGCAATAAATTGGTTAAGAAAGGAGGCGGCAAGACGAAGTGGGCATTTTGCTTCCAATACGGAACTCTTGCTGGACGCCCCGTACGAAATGTTGCTTCCGGATCTTGTCCGCGCCGGACTTCATGTGGAGTCGGTTATTTTGCATGGGTGCCCCACCAAAGCGCTGGACCTTCTCGGAAGAGATCGCCCGGACTTTGGCCGTTATGGGCTTGAGTGTCGTCGCTTAACCGATTACGCCGAAGTCGAAGCGGTCATGAATCTTCAGGAGAGGCTTTTTGGTGCCAACCCCGAGTACGGATGGTTTGTCGCTCTTCCTGGGCACCTGCGGGCGAAACGTGAAGAATTGATGCAGGAATTGGAAGACGGTTCGCCATTTCGTTTTGTCCTGTTTCGCGACAACCGATTACTTGGAACGTTTGCGTTTACCCCAGCGTTCGATCACCCTTTTTGGGGGGCGATGGCCAGCGTGGAAGTGATGTTGGATCCGGAAATCCAGCGGCAGGGAGTAGGCCGTGAAGCGTACCGCGAGATGTTGTTGGCTATGGAAACCGCCAACATCGAGGTGTTTCGCGGAGGTACCTCTCATCCTGCTGTGTTGAAGTTATCGGAACGAATGGGGCGCCAACTTCGTGCGTGGGAAGTTCGAGCCGGAGAACGGATGTTTTCAGACGAACATTTCCGTTACCCGAAAACCTCACTTTAAGTGGTGGAGGGCTCGGCAAGTGCATGATTTACTTACGAATGGCGGTCAGATCCATGGCGATGTCCACGGTCTCTGCCACTTTGAGTCCTGCGATTCCTTCCGGAACCGCCACACCGAAGTCCCGCAGAGTGATTGTGAGTTCGGCTTTTACGCGAACGACATCTCCTTTCAGACCAAATCCGGCGAGTTTAGCGTTTTCAGGAAATAGACCCAATGTCGCCTTCGCTTCCACGTCTTTGGTGGTTCCCTTAATTGTTAACTTACCAAATACCTTTCCGGAAACCTTTTTGTTATGCTCAAGAGCCGCTTTTGCAGGAAATTCGACTTTTGTTAACTCAAACTTGGCTTCAGGAAACTTGGCAGTATCGAGCCACTGATCGCTTCGCATGTGCTCATCCCGCAAGTCCACCCCGGTTTTCACTGAAGCGATATCTACCATCACGGTGGCGGTTGATTTCGCATTGAGATCTTTCAAATTGAAATCCAGTGTTCCGTTCACGTTCGACGTGGTACCGACGATGGTCTCAAAAGGCGCATCACTGGTGAAACTTACTCGGCTTGTATTTGGCACGACTGAAAAAGGTTCGGCTATGGCTACCGACCCAAAGGTCGTTGTGGTGACAAGCGCAAACATACCAAGCATCCATTTACGATTTAACATGTCAGGTCTCCTTTAAGAAGTAACCGGAAGCTGCCCTATACAACTTCCGAAACGGCTAACTTACTATTTGGTGTCTTCGTCCCAACCAAGCGCTTCATCCAACTGTTCCTGCGTTTGGTTGATTTGTTGTATTTTCTGAACATCCTCCGGATTTTTCCGGAACGCGAAGTACCACGTGGCGGCAAAACCAACAACCCCAAGCAGTAAAAGAATTCCGATGATTCGTCCCCAAGATCTGTTTTTCCCAGTAGTTGCGGAATTGGATGGTGAATTCGTGTTTGTCATACTGTTTCTCCGGTTGGTTGCCACTCGTTGGTGGGTCCTTGTTGATAGCTTAAGCAAACGATGTGCCAAGATTTGAATCCAGAATGGTACGTCGCCAAGACGGACAATTTTTCTACATAATTTCTATAGGTTGTCAAACTGTTGGCGTTATGACGACGGTGGGATTACGTTCCGTTGGTCGTTTTAACCGTCGATTTAATGGGTGTCTTTTGGTCTGATTGATTGGTGCCATGCGAATCATAATGAGAGTGTTCGAATCAAAATGACTTGGTTGGCGGGCGCAGAACACCCGAATCGGTACCCGACGTTGCTCCAACAGTATGTGTCTTCCGTGTAATAGGTCCCATTTCACTGAAGTATTGTCGGTGAATGAAAGGACCCCGACTAAACTGGCACGCTGATTGCGTACGATGGTTCTGGGGTCGAGTTACAACAACCGTCATCCCAACAGGAGAGCTGCCATGACAAAAAGAACAATGGAACTCATGACCATACGACCCGGAAATGAACGAGGGCATTTTAATTGGGGCTGGCTGGACACGTATCACACTTTTTCGTTTGCCGACTACTTTGATCCCCGGTTTATGGGGTTTCGTTCGCTGCGCGTAATCAATGAAGACCGTGTTGCTCCAGGGCGTGGATTTCCTACGCACCCTCATCGGGATATGGAAATCCTCACTTATATTCTGAGCGGTGGGTTGGAACACAAAGACAGCATGGGCAACGGGTCGGTCATTGTTGCTGGAGACGTGCAACGAATGACCGCCGGAACCGGCGTTACACATAGCGAATACAATGCGTCAAGTGTTGAGCCGGTGCACCTGCTACAAATCTGGATTCAACCGGAGTCCAAACAACTGACTCCAGGGTACGAACAAAAACATTTTTCGGTCGATGAACGCCGAGGAATACTCCGGCTTGTTGCTTCTCGAACAGGTCACGGTGGCTCGGTTGGGATCCATCAGGACGTCAACCTCTATGCCGCGATTTTGGATGCCGGCCAATCGGTGGATGTAGCGACCGCCGGCGATCGGTTTGGTTGGATTCAGGTTGCCCGAGGGTCGATACATCTCAACGGTGTGTCGTTGTCGGCGGGAGATGGGGTTGCTCTTGGGAATGGGTTTACCGGAACTTGCGGGGCTACGGTCGATGCAGAGTTTTTGTTTTTTGATTTGGGGTAATTGAGGAGTTGACTATGAAATTTCTTGTATTTGCCGGTTCATTGAAACAGACGTCGTTAAACCATAAACTTGCTGAACTCGTCGCCCAACGGCTGGTGGCTGCCGACATGAAAGTCGATTTGGCCCGGTTTTCGGAGTTTGACGCACCGTCTTACAGTGAAGATGTTCAGAACACGACCGGTTTTCCGGCACCTATTGAGCTGTGGAAACAACGAATCTTGGCGGCCGATGGCCTGGTGATTGTTTCACCGGAATACAACTTTTCGATTCCGGGCGGGCTCAAAAACGGGATCGACTGGCTTTCACGGTACCGGCCGACACCGGTTGCACGTAAGCCGGTCCTTCTCCTGTCTGCCTCCCCGGGCCTCGTGGGTGGGAATCGGGCATTGTGGGCGCTCCGAGTCCCGTTGGAGTCGATGGGAAGCCACGTTCATCCACACATGTTCTCCCTTGCGTCCGCTTCGGATGCATTTTCGCCTCATGGGGATCTCAAAAATGAAGCATTAGCCCAAAAGTTGACTGAAAACGTGATGGCGTTTGTTGACTATACCTCTCGGTTGTCGTCTTCGGCTACGCCAAGCCCGATGTAATATCTGCCTAGATGTCCGTTTATCTTCGCCGGTAGTTGGGGCGTCTCAAATGATATAGCGGATGGGTGGCAACATCGGTTACTGCGTCAGTAAATGCTTGGGCTGCCGCCTGGACGGCGGGAAGGTTTCCGGTAAGATAAGCTCCCGCAAAGTTGGTTTCCGAAGGGGCTGGAAAATAACGCACCATGTGTACATCGGCCGCTTTCAGCGCGGCGTCCAGACCGATTTGAGCCTCGAGCGGTGGGGCGATAAGATAAGCCAACGGTTCGCCGGGAAGAATTTTGGCCTGTGCGCTAAGATAACGGCCCGTTTCCGCAATGACATGGGGAAAAAACGCCGGCCCTTTGTCGCCCACCTGATAAAAACAAATCTCGGATTGAAGGGCCGTTGATAACGCCGCCACACCTTCTTCGATTTGGTCGGGGTCGGCTGCCGCCAACACTCCCAGGATTTCTCCGGAGAACGGCCCAGACGCGTGGGCCGCCCCCGCGTAAAAACTTCGAGCAAAAACAACATCCACATCAGCGAATTTGGTGGCGTGATCCAACGCGGCATAGAGGCTGTCATCCTGATCACAGGTGATGAGTCCCAGTGACGTGTGCCGGTCGATACGCGCTCCCAATTCCACGAGCAACGACGGATGTGCGTGGGCTAACATACGACAAGCCAGGATTTTTGGCGGTAGCGGAACCAAAGCCATGAAGGCCTCCTTTAGTGTTGCTGAGAGGTGTTTGTGAGAGGTGTTTGTGAAAAAATAGATAACTTTTTCACAAACTCTGGGCCAATACGAGACCACTCTTACCCAAGATCAGTCCACGTTTTAGCAGTTCCGCGGCCATTTCGGCGGCATGGGCTGGTGCAAGCCCCTGTGGGCGGATGTTGGATAGACAATTTTTGAGCGCGTTGTCCTGATCGAGTCCGGGGGCTACGGCGATATAAATCGACAACGAATCACCCGTGCCCAATCCGGGGCGTTCCCCTAAACAAATCGCGGTGGCCCGGCTTTGAAGCAGCACACCGATATCGTCCTGCAATCCGACACGCGCCATGTGGGCCAATATCGGTTTCGCAACGGTTAAGCCTCGCTGTTGCAAAGCCGTTATGAATGCGGGCAACAGTTTGGGGCCATTGAGCATCAACGCCGGCGCAGCCAAACCGTCGGCGACGATAATCTGAACGTCGGCGCTTCGGGTTCCTTGCTGCGCCAAAAGTGCTCGGCTGGAATCGTCAAGACGGCGGCCGTCGTTGGGATACAACAGATAATGTTCTCGATTGTTGCAGCGGCTTTTTACTTCAATACATCCCAATTTCGCGGCCAAATCCGGCGGAAGTTCGGCATACACGGCGTCTTTCGCAATGGCATGGTCGGCGCGTAATTCCAGGTAGGTCTCAGTACGATACCGCGTCCCCGCCCGTCCGGTTCCGATTCGTGTGGGTGTTGTTTTCAACAGGCGGTCAAACAACGGTTTATTACGCGGGTTTTCTACTCCGGGTTGGGCCAAACGGTTACCGTCAAAAACCTGCATCTGATAAGGTGATGTTGCGGTTTGGTCCGATTTTGTGTTCTGAACTTTCCCTTCCAGATGAGCAGGTGAAAATCGTGACGGTGCCGGCGAAAAACGGCGTTGTTGCAGGTGTTTGGGTTCGTTTTCAGGAAGCGGACTTCGGCGCGGTTCCGGTTGTTGTTTGCCACCCGATTTCGCACCGGATGTCTCCTGGCTTAACGTTTCTTTTACTGCGGCCTCAATGACGGCGCGAAGTACACGATCCAATTCCTGGTTCATGGCAATCCTTGTCCGTCAAAAATCGAAGCATCTCCAGCGCGTTTGGTCATTTTTCCATTACGCCACAACCCCATTTTTTCCATCCATGCTTCAAATTCCGGTGTCGGGCGATATCCAAAAACCGTTCTCAGGGCAGCGTTGTTGTGAAAGCTTGTGGTGTTGTAATTGAGCATCAGGTCGTCCCCCATCGGGATACCCATCAGATAATTGACACCGGCCGCCGCCAACAGGATTTCCAACGATTCTTGGTCGTTTTGATCGGCCACCGCGTGGTTGGTGTAACACGCGTCGCACCCCATGCTGATCCCACTTAACTTACCCATAAAGTGATCTTCCAACCCGGCTCGCGTAATCTGTTTGCCGTCGTACAGATATTCCGGACCGATGAAGCCGACCACGCTGTTGACCAGAAACGGCGCGTACCGCCTCGCGAGCCCATAAGTTCTCGCCTCCATTGTGACTTGGTCCGTGTCATAATGCGCGTTGGCGGACAACGCTGTTCCCTGCCCCGTTTCGAAATACATGACGTTTTTTCCCAACGCCGTTCCGAGTCGCAACGTCATGTCGTAGGCCTCATCCAACAGCGCCACCCCAATTCCAAAGTTACGGTTGGCCGCTTCGGTTCCGGCGATGCTTTGGAACATCAAATCCAATGGCGCACCTCGTTCCAACGCGCGCATCTGGAGTGTGACGTGAGCCAATACACAGTTCTGGGTGGGGACCTGGTATCGGCGCATAAACGTTTTTACCGCCGACAAGATGGTATAAACGCTCTCCACCGATTCGGTAGCCGGGTTGATTCCAATCACCGCGTCGCCGTTACCGAAACTGAGACCATCCCGAACGATGGCAAGAATACTACTTAAGTTATCAAGTGGATCGTTCGGTTGAAGTCGGCTTGAGATCCTTCCCGGCAATCCCAGCGTTGCGTTACAACGAACGACAACGCGCAAACGCCGTGCTGCTAAGATAAGGTCGAGATTGCTCATCAGGGAGGTCACCGCCGCGACGATTTCCGGAGCAAGACTTCTTCCAACCGCAGCAATTTCCTCTGCCGGTGTGTCTTCGTCCACAATCCAATCCCGCAGTTGCCCAACGGTCCACCCCGAAACCCGTCGCCAGGCTGCCTGGTCCAATCCGTCTTCAATTGTTCGGGTGACTTCGTCCAATTCGTAAGGAACACTGGGGGATTGTCGTAGCGTCGCCACCGGCATTTCGGCGATCACGCGTTTTGCTGCGGTCCTTTCCCGCATCGTAGTTGCGGCAAGCCCCGCCTGAACATCGCCGCTGCGCAACTCACTCGCTTTGGCCAACGTTTCCTTCACAGTGCGGAAAGTAAAAAATTCACCGTGTATCTTGGTTGTAAACGGTCCAAAACTCCGGCCCGACGTGGAATATGACCAATGCGGTGCCGGATTGGTCGCTTGATTGTTCCGATTGCCGGTTTCGGGTTTGTTTTTCATCCTAACGTTTCACCACACGTTGTCCATTTTCGGACGAAGACAGAACTCAACGTTCGTAAGGTCCTCGCCCGGTCCAAAAACGCCGTTAGGGTAACGTGACAACGCTTCGGGGTCAATGCTGTGGGGTAGGTGGGTATGGAATTGGAAGCATGCCGACACCAGAACACGTAACCGCAGACGTTACGACCATCGATCCGCCGGCGTTTTCTAACGTCTGCGCGCCGGCAACTCGTGAGCATTTCAGTGGTTACGCTGGGAATTCCGATGAGATATCCGAGTTAAGTGACTTACGATGGACATTAAATGATATTATTCGGCGGGTTATTTTGTATCGTCGTCGCTGTCTTTGTCTTCTGTATCCTCGTCGTCTTCCAGGGTGTCTTTGTCGTCATCTGAGTCCTTGTCATCGTCGCCGGTATCAACTTCAATTTCCCCAGCATCTGTTTCGTTTGATATGTCGGTATTGTCGTCATCCAAGTCTGGTCCGTTGACGCTGTCTTCCGTATTTTCGTCGTTATCGCTGATATCGGACGGACCCACCACGTCTTCGCAGCCAGGGCCACTACATCCGACATCGTCGGCTGTTGCTGTGTCCGAAACATCATCCGCTGTGGACCCTGCGTCTGCCGTATCCGAAACATCGTCGGTGTTTGTGGTGTCGTTTTCTTGTGTCCCATCGTCTGGCGGAACAGTGAATCGCCCAGCAACACTATGTTTGTCGCCATCCGAGGCAATGAGGACGATTTCATCTCCAGCCTGGCCATCAATCACGCCGAATAGAGACCCGTCCTGCCGCACCGTGACTTCGGTGGCGACACTTCTGCCGGTATTTCCTGCAACCACTTGAACACCAGGCTGCACAGCGTTGACCTCTCCCAAAATCCCAACGATTCCTTTTTTTGCCGACGAGATTGTGATCGCTGCTCCCGAACCGGGGGTGTTGGGTACACCGACTTCATTCGCTGAGCGGACGATTTCGATTTTCGCTGGGCCTTCTTTTCCCGATTCAGACACCACCTGGAACTGAATTTCGTCGCCGACGGCCGCTGGAACATTGGCGGCAAAGGACCCATCCCCGGCTGCAGAAACATCTGTGGACGATTCGGTTCTTAAATTGACGATCCGTACGGTCGAGTCAGCCGGTACGCTCAACGCTCGACCGATCGCTGCGACTTGGCCCGATTCCGAATCCAGGCGGCTTACCACCAACTCACCTGGTTGGGAGATCGACGGAATGGGTTCGACGTCGCAGCGAATCCAGCCGAAGGTCGTCATTGAAACGAGCCCTAGCCCAACCACGAGGTGTTTGAAATTGGTTCGTTTCATGGTTCGCTCCTTGTCACGATGTGGGGTCCCAAAATACGAAAAGACCGCGGTGGGTTGGGATACCGGTAGCGTTCCGGTTCCTCCACCGCGGTCCAGCGTCATCTAGCCGTTCAGGTCGTCATCGTCGTCATCGCTGTCGTCATCGTCATCGCTGTCGTCATCGTCATCGCTGTCGTCATCGTCATCGTCATCGCTGTCGTCATCACTGTCGTCGTCATCGCTGTCATCGTCACCGTCATCGCTGTCGCTATCGTCATCGCTGTCATCGTCACCGTCATCACTGTCATCGTCATCGCCCGATGGCCCGCTGTTGTCCGACGGCCCGCTGTTGTCGTCGTCGTCATCGCCGCCTTTGTCGTCTCCTGGGCCATCATCATCGTTGTTTCCACCCTGATCGGGGGTACCGTCGTCATCTACTGCACCCTTGTCATTGTCGTCACCTTTCATCCCACCTTTGTCGTCTCCGGGGCCGTCATCATCGTTGTTTCCACCCTGATCAGGGGTGCCATCATCATCCATTGTACCCTTGTCATCACCTTTCAAGCCACCGTTGTCATCGCCTGGGCCATCGTCATTGTTGTTTCCGCCTTGATCGGGAGTACCATCGTCATCCGCAGGACCGGCGGTTGAGGTGTTTACGTCCGTGAGCAGCACACAATGGTCCGAGAAACACGCGGCAATATCCGGACAATCCGCATTAGACCCGCAGGTCATCAATCCGGCGTCATCCGTCCCCTCACAGAGTCCATTATTACATACAAATCCAGAGTCACACTCCGCATCCGTTCCACAGGCCTGAGCCAATGTCAGCGCTGCCGTTCCACTGACACAGGCACCTTGCGAGCACACCGATTCGGTGCCGCAGTCGGCATGGGCCGCGCATTCGCCGGCGCCACGCGGAATTTCCGCTAGACAACCGCTTCCCAATATCCCCCACGTACTCACCATCGCCGCCATCAATCCATTTTTCAAACCGTTTTTCATCTTAGGTACTCCTCATTCTGCGTCGTCATTTGTTTGTCCCGCCCACGTTCCCTACCTAAAGCAAGTTGTAGGCCAAGTTTATAAGTTGCTGTTTTTCAACGATACTGCCCCTCTAGGCCAAAACGATGTGCATAAAAATAACGCACTCTATTGCCGAAGTGCTGAAGTATTATGCGCTATGTCGCCTCGGCATAGCTCCAGGATGTCGGTTTATTCCCTTGTGTTGACACTGGGAGTCCCTTAGCCATAATTTTCCCGACATTTACGGGGTTTGCCCGAATGAAGCGACGGGGAGTTCCTTCGTTGCCTCGATGCGGCATCCTTTGATTCTCAACCATTTTCGCCATAATTAGGGTTTGCTTACGCGGCTACCCAGGAACGTTTGAATGGATCGAAACCCTAACTACAAGGGGACTACGGACGGCGTTGCGGCTCCTGCACGTTGGCCCTCCGCCCAGGGTCTATACCGGCCCGACGACGAGCGGGATGCCTGTGGGGTGGGGTTTATCGCTGACCGCTCCGGCCATCCGACCCGCGACGTGGTTGCCAAAGCGCTGACCGCTATTTCTTGCCTGGCACATCGAGGCGCAGTCGGTTGCGATCCCCACACGGGCGATGGCGCCGGGTTGATGACCCAGATTCCGCGTATGTTTTTTGCACGTGTCTGCGCCGAAGTCGGCATCGCGTTGCCGCGGATGGGGATGTTGGGGGTCGGCATGCTGTTTTTGCCGACGGAGTCGGAATTTCGTCGCCAATGTACGGCGATCATTGCCGAATGTGCCCAGGAACGCGGGTTTCGCGTATGGGGGTTCCGGGATGTTCCAACCGATCCACTCGCGTGTGGCGCCACGGCGCGGTCGACCTTGCCGCACATTGCCCAAGTATTTGTAACTGCATCCTTTGTACCCGCTGACGCATCTGCATTTGAACGCGACTTATACGTATTACGGCGGATTATCGAGCGGCGTGTTCTGAGTCTTAACTTACCAGTTGGCCAAACCTTTTACGTCTGCTCTTTGTCCGGTCGAACCATTGTTTACAAAGGGATGCTACTGTCCGAACAGTTGCCGATTTTTTTCCCAGACCTGTCGCAGCCCGATTTTATCAGCGCCATCGCGGTGTTTCATCAGCGATTCAGCACCAATACGTTTCCGTCATGGGAAAGGGCTCATCCGTATCGTTTCATCGCCCACAATGGTGAATTCAACACGCTGCGAGGCAACGTCGCCTGGATGAAAGCCCGCGAACGCTCCATGCAATCGACGTTGTTGGGGGACGATATCGCCCAGATTCGCCCGATACTCGATGAAAGAGGAAGCGATACGGCCATTTTTGACAACGCATTGGAGCTGTTATTACGTGCCGGTCGTTCTCTACCTCACGCACTTGCGATGATGATGCCGGAAGCCTGGGAAAATCATGCCGAACTTTCGCAGGAATTACGCGAGTTTTACGCCTACCACTCAAGTCTGATGGAACCCTGGGACGGTCCGGCGTGTGTTGTGTTTTCCGACGGGATCAAAGTGGGCGCTGCCCTCGATCGGAATGGCTTACGCCCCAGCCGGTTTACGATTACCCACAGTGGGCTCGTTGTGTTGGCTTCCGAGACCGGTGTGCTGGACATCCCGGCGACTGATGTCGCCCGAAAAGGGCGGCTGAGGCCGGGCGACATGTTGGTGGTGGACATCTCTACGGGTGAAGTGCGAGAAAATGACGCGATCAAAGCACGGTTGGCAAAAAAACGACCATTTGGTGAGTGGTTTCGTACGCGTGCGATCACGCCGCACGCATTGCCCGAGCCTCCGTTTCCGGATGATCCTCCCGAACCCGCCGATGTGTTGGTGCGTCGGCAACGGCTGTTTGGTTACTCCCAAGAAGACCTGCGGATGTTGCTCGCCGAAATGGCCATGACCGGAAAAGAGCCGGTAGGTTCAATGGGCAACGACACACCTCTTGCGGTGTTATCTGAGCGTCCGCAACTGTTATATCAGTATTTTAAGCAGGCGTTTGCCCAGGTGACCAACCCGCCTATCGATCCGATACGTGAAGCGTTGGTTATGTCGTTACGAACCCGGGTCGGCCGTATGGGAAACCTACTGGATGACGATCCGGAGGCTTGCCGGCAGGTTATGCTGGATTCTCCGGTGTTGCCGACACCGGTGTATCATCGATTGGCACGTTTGAATCTCCCCGGACTACAGGCGCGCACTTTTTCGACCGTATTTGACCCTACGCGCAGACCCGAAGCCCTTCAATCTGCGGTGTCCCGCCTCTGTTATGAAGTGGAAACGGCAGTGTTTAATGGCACCACGGTTGTGATCTTGTCTGATCGGGCTGCCGGAAAAGGCGCCGCGCCCATCCCCGCGTTGCTTGCGACATCGGCAGTACATCACCACCTCGTGCGGCAGGGCTTACGTACTTCATGTAGCCTGGTGGTTGATTCGGGAGAGCCGCGGGAAGTGATGCATTATTGCCTCCTGTTGGGTTACGGTGCCTCCGCTATCCATCCTTATCTTAGTTACCAAACGATCCTATCCCTCGGAATGCAAGAACTGCTTGGTGGAACCGATCCGGCCCGCGCCCTGGAAAATTATGCCCATGCGATTAGCCAAGGTGTTTTGAAGGTGATGACCAAAATGGGTATCTCTGTGCTGCAAAGTTACCGCGGCGCGCAGGTATTTGAAGCGATTGGTTTGTCCAAAGAAGTAGTGGATCGATATTTTACAAACACCCCCACACGATTGTCGGGTATCGGTCTGGACGAAGTGACGCGCGATATTTTGCGGCGGCACGACCACGCTTATGAAACGATTTTGGAACTGACCGAACCGTTGGAGCAAGAAGGCAGATATCAATGGCGTCGTCAAGGTGAGTTTCACATGTATTCACCGGAAACCATTGGATTGTTGCAGCACGCGGTTCGTTCCGGAAATTACGAAATATTCCGGAAATTTGCCGCCATCGCCGACAACGCCGAAGACCGATTTGCCACCTTACGTGGGTTGTTCGAGTTTACAGGCCACAATCCGATTCCGTTGGATGACGTGGAGCCGGTCGATTCCATCGTGAGGCGTTTCAAAACCGGTGCGATGTCTTTGGGTTCCATCTCCCGTGAAGCTCACGAGACTTTGGCGATAGCCACCAATCGAATCGGAGCGCGTTCGAACACCGGTGAGGGTGGAGAAGACCCGGAACGATACTTCGACGAACGGCGGAGTGCTATCAAACAAGTCGCGTCGGGTCGGTTTGGAGTCACGATTGATTATTTGGTCAACAGCGACGAAATTCAGATCAAGATGGCGCAGGGTGCGAAACCCGGCGAAGGTGGCCAGTTGCCCGGCCACAAAGTAGATGAGTATATTGCGCGAATCCGGTGTTCCACGCCGGGTGTCGGACTTATTTCTCCGCCGCCGCACCACGACATTTATTCTATTGAAGACCTGGCTCAACTGATTCACGACTTAAAATGCGCCAACCCTACCGCTCGTATCAGCGTCAAACTGGTCTCGGAGGTGGGTGTGGGAACTGTGGCTGCTGGGGTGGCGAAGGCGAAAGCCGACACGATTCTGATCAGCGGTTATTCCGGGGGTACCGGAGCCTCTCCTTTGACGTCGATTCAACATGCCGGTGCCCCGTGGGAACTTGGACTCGCCGAAGCCCACCAAGTGTTGGTGGAAAGTGGGCTGCGTGATCGGGTTCGTGTGGAGGTCGACGGTCAACTCAAAACCGGTCGAGACGTGGTGGTCGCCTGTTTGTTGGGTGCGGAAGAATTCGGGTTCGGTACTGCAGCTTTGGTCGCACAAGGATGCGTTCTGATGCGTGTTTGCCACCTCAATACGTGTCCCGTAGGGATTGCGACTCAGGATCCGGCATTACGCAAACGGTTTGCCGGCCAGCCAGACCATGTGATCAACTATTTTGTCTTTGTTGCGACCCACGTTCGGTCGATCATGGCGGAGTTGGGTTTTCGCACAGTAGATGAGATGGTGGGACAGGTCGACAGACTCCGGGTGCGTACCGATATAAACAATCCCAAAGCCAGAACGTTGGATTTGAACGTGTTGTTGCGCAAATTTGGTCCGGAAGTGGGTTCGTTACATCATCGTATGCCCCATGTGGGTCCCGAAGGGCATGTATTGGACCACGGGCTCGTCGTATTTGCCGAACCCGCGATCAGTCATGGGGTTCCTGTCGACGTGGAACTCCCCATCCGCAATGTCCATCGTTCGGTCGGCACACTGTTGTCTTCAGAAATCGCCCGGAGGGTTGGAGGGAGAACCTTGCCGGACGCGTTGATCCGTTTTCGATTCCAGGGGGCCGCGGGCCAGAGTTTTGGGGCATTTTTGGCGAGTGGGGTTGAGTTGTGGCTCGAAGGAGAAGCCAACGATTACGTGGGCAAAGGAATGACGTCGGGCAGAATCATCGTGTATCCTCCGAAAGACGCCGGTTATTTAGCCGAAGAAAACACGGTTGTGGGCAACGTCACGTTGTACGGTGCTACCGGCGGCGAGTTGTACGTTCGTGGCCAGGCCGGAGAACGATTTGCGGTTCGTAACAGCGGGGCCACTGCTGTGGTCGAAGGGCTTGGGGATCACGGATGTGAATACATGACCCGTGGTTTGGTGATCGTTTTGGGGAGCGTCGGCCGCAACTTTGCCGCCGGAATGAGCGGTGGTTTTGCGTTTGTCTTTGATCGAGATGGCTTATTTAAGGATAAATGCAACAAAGATATGGTCGATATCGAACCCGTCGGCGATGAGGATGCGGCCATGTTGCGCCGTTGGATCATGCGTCATCGCGAGTTTACCGACAGCGCGGTTGCCTGGCGGCTGTTACGAGCGTGGCCGACCGAATCACAACGGTTCAAAAAAGTGTTTCCAAAAGAATTTCGCCGTGCCATTTCTGAACAATCCGCTCATTCTGCGGCATCGGTGGCATGATTATGACACAAAAACATCGCGGTTTTCTGGATTTTCGTAGAGAGGTCGCCTTGAGGCGACCGGTTTTGGAACGATTGCAGCATTATCACGAGTTTGAAGAAACGTTACCACTCGACAAACTTCAGCGCCAGGGCGCCCGGTGTATGGCGTGTGGTGTTCCGTTTTGTCACGGTGGTTGTCCTCTTGGAAACCTGATTCCGGAATGGAATGATGCCACGTCGCAGGGAAACTTGGAGCGAGCAGCTCTTAAGTTACATGCGACCAACAATTTTCCGGAAATATTGGGCCGAGTGTGCCCTGCTCCGTGTGAAGAAGCGTGTGTGTTGAATATCAATGACGTGCCGGTCACCATCAAACAAATCGAGCGGCATATCGGTGATTTTGCGCTGCAAGGGGGATTAAAACCCCAGCCCGCGCCCAAACGGACGGGGTATCGTGTGGCGATCGTAGGCAGTGGTCCAGCGGGGCTGGCCTGTGCCCAACAACTGGCAAGAGCGGGCCATGATGTGACGGTTTTTGAACGGGATAGTGCCATAGGAGGGTTGTTAAGGTTTGGGATTCCCGATTTTAAGCTGGAAAAACACATCCTTGACCAGCGTTTGGCCCAACTAGCCGCCGAGGGGGTCGAGTTTCGTCCCAATGTGGAGGTTGGAAAAGACGTGACGCTGATGCAGTTGCGTGGGCAGTACCACGCGGTATGTTTGGCGGTGGGGGCGACGCGCCCGAGGGACCTCCCCATCGAGGGGCGACAGCTTTCGGGGATTGTGTTTGCGATGGAGTATCTTACCCGGCAAAACCTAGCAATATCAGGTTCCCCCTCAATGGGGGATAGACTTTCCGCTCAAGGAAAACGAGTGGTGATTCTGGGTGGGGGAGATACGGGGAGCGATTGTTTGGGGACAGCGTTAAGACAGGGAGCGGTGTCAGTCGTGCAATTGGAGCTGTTTCCGCAGCCGCCGGCCACCAAAACCGCCGAAATGCCTTGGCCGTGGTATCCGATGGTGTTCCGAACGTCCACTTCACAAGAAGAAGGGGGGGAAAGGAAATTTGCGATCCACACCAGCCGTTTCGTGAGTGATGGAGCGGGGCGGGTTCAGGCGCTGGAGACCAATAAAGTGCGATGGGTAAGGGGAAATGACGGCACCACCCGGATGGAGGTGATACCGGAGTCCACCGAAACCATCCCTGCCGACCTGGTGTTGTTGGCGATGGGGTTTGTAGGGGTAGAACCGGGAGCGATATTTGATGAAGCCGGGGTACAATTGACGCCCAAAGGAACCGTGGGCACCGACAATCCATATCAAACCAATGTAGAGGGGATTTTCTGTTGCGGCGACGCCCGACGCGGCCAAAGCCTGGTAGTGTGGGCGGTATGGGAGGGCCGCCAATCCGCAAGGCAAATCGACCAATGGCTGCAAGGCAGGTCGTTTCTCCCGACCGCCCCAGGCCCCCTGCCACCGGTTGCCCCGTAGGGGGTAGGTAAACCGCTCATCCGCCTTCTTTTTCCACCGAACCAATCGCACGCCGCATCTGCAACGCACGGTCGGTTACACTGAGAAGTTTCGCTGCTTTTTGCAGATTCCCTCCTGCTTCTCCAAGTGCCAACCGAATCGCTGTTTCCGATGCTTCTTTGGTGATTTCTTTCAGCCCCATTCCTACAGCGAGTGCCCGTTTCACTGCTTCATCAAACAGCTCTGTACGTTTATTTTCCATCCATGTCACGTGAGGACGCTCATCGCGCGGCAAATCCCCCACGCCCACAGGGCCGTGCCCGACGTATTTGGTCGCAATCCGTGCCACAAGCTGGCGCAAATCACGCACGTTTCCGGGGTAATCACGATGCATCAGGTATTCCGTCATCGGCGGTGTTAGCTCTGGAGTATTTTTAGGGAAATGTTCGCGTAAAAAGAAGGCTGCCAGCGGCAAAATGTCTTCGGGCCGTTCCCTAAGTGGTGGAATTCGGTAGACATGGGTGGCGATGCGGTAGTAGAGGTCACGCCGAAACCGCCCTTCGGCGACTTCTACGGATAGATCCCGATTCGTCGCACAGATGAGCCGAAAGTCGGTGTGGATCCATTGATCTCCCCCGACTCGCTTAAACGTTTTTTCCTGTATGACACGCAGGAGTTGGGCTTGAAGCGTTGGCGGCAGTTCTCCCACTTCATCCAGGAATAACGTCCCGCCGTTGGCTGCGGCAAAAGCTCCGTCACGGCTGGTGTGGGCGCCAGTGAACGCACCCCGTTCATGTCCAAAAAACTCACTTCCCGAAAGTTCCGGTACCACGGTGGTACAGTCTACGACCACGAGCGGAGCCCGTTTTCCGGGATTTGACAACGCGTGCACAAGTCGCGCCAGCAGTTCTTTACCGGTGCCGCTTTCGCCCAAGAGAACCATGGACGACCGTGTGAAATGGGCTGTTTCCACAATCTGCGGGACAAGCTTAGCCCAAATGGAACTGTTTCCAATGATGTTGCTGCGAACGAGCGGGGATCGCACCAATGCCGCGATTTCCGACCACCTTTTAAGCAACGCGGCGATTCGTAGAGTGGGCTGGGGTGTCTCTTCCCACACCAATACATCTGCGGCGCCGGCATCGGTCAACTCCCAGCATACGCGGTTTTTCACAGTCGCCCCGCCGACTAAGACCACAAGCAACGCAGATTCGCCGTTGCGACTGTGGTTGGAAACAGCCGTGAGCACATCCGGCGATACGTTATCCGCCACCAACACGCCGCACCCAGTGTCGGCCAGGCCGTTTTCCGACTGCACGGTAAAATCCATCGATTCGAGATAACTGGGAAGGTTTGTGATCGGTTCCGGCGGATGACTCACAAAGCAATAGAATTGTACGACAGATTTTTCGCCCATTATGCCGATCTCTCAGGCTGTGAAAAAATATGGGGACGGACTGGGACGCGAGGATTTTGGCCACGATGCCCGGAAAAAAACCGAGTTATATCGGGAATATGGCGCAGGTTTTTTTCTGGGCAGCGGGGACAAAAGCATCCGTCCAAGTTCGTTCAGCTATTTTTTCACAAACTCTCAATAAAATTCTGCACTTTTATGCCGGTAACCCAGCGCAACACAAACATTGTTGGTTTGCGGATGGCCGGATGTTTACATGAACATTCCGACCATTGTGGCGGAGCGCCCATGATGCTCTATGTATTTGAGATATTAGACCAGGCTCTTCATTCTGACAAATCGGATGCACTTTAATGTATTTTCATCGAGAATCATGTTATATTCATCCCATGGACAACTAACTAACTAACTATTGAATGGCATCGTGCTTTGAAAGCTACGTATGGTGCTTAAACAGTGCCGTTGACGCCGCACGAGGCCTGGTTGTACGAGTCGCAACAGGTTGCCTCCCATCACCAGTGCCTCATGTTGCGGGGCGAGCCGTAGAGCCCGAATTTTTGCCAGCTCCAGCCCGGGATGTAACCAAGGGCCGTCGCTTCCAAACAATATTTTATGGGGGCCGGCTCGTTCGATGGCTTCTGCAAGCAAATCAAACCGTCGAACGCCCGCAGTGTCGGCGTACAGATTGTCAAACCGTACCAGTAGGTCGATGAGTTGCGACTGTGCCGCCCAGTCGTCTGCAAAACTGCCAAGGTGAGGGATAATCCACGAGACGGTGGGGTATTCCGCGGCGATAAGTGCCAACGGGGCTGTTTCCCCTACCACATCATACAGCACGGGAAGTTTGAGGAGTTGTGCGGTATCGCAGATCTCCCGAGTGATTCGTCCGTCGTGCCGGTGCACCTTGATACCGCAAAATCCGTATACGTCGACAAACCGCCTGACCATGGGATAGACCCGCCCCGCGTCGCGGATGGGGTGCACAAATACGAATCCCCACAGGCGGTCCGGTATGTTCGAAACGATCATTGCGACCTGCATGTTGGCCACCCGATTGTTCGAATGAAATGCCGAAAACACCACGGTTCGGGCAATCCCCGCGGAAGCGGCACGATGCAGGTAGGACTGCAACGGTGCCGATGTATCCCAGGGACCGGTTAGCCCATCCCCTTTTCCGGCATGGCAGTGGCAATCGATGATCATGGAGCCATCCAAGTTGGGTGCAGGTGCGGCAGATGTAGATCAATAACGCGCCAAAGCCATCCGCGTTTGGTTACCTACGATTCCATCCGGGAAAAGTTGATGCCGTTTCTGGAACTCCATGACCGCTGCTTGAGTCTGCTCACCAAATCTGCCTGTCGGCTGCACTACCAGATGCGGTAGTTTTTCCTGTGTTGCCCACCGTGCCAGTTGACTTTGTACGTTCAACACATCTTGCCCGGCCATTCGAAAACGAAGAGTACGAGGACCCGCGTACGCCCGTGGCCGTCGTGGTACTTGCGGAGCTGCGTGCGGGCTCGACTGTGTATAGGGCAGTGTGGGTGTTGGAGTGTACATCGGTATCGGGATCGGTTGCTGCTGCGGCTGCTTCGGTGCCGTTTTGTTCCGGTTTGCCCACCAGTTGCTGGCACGGTCAACGAGGTTCAATGTACTGTCGATGGCCCCCGGAATGCCAAGTAAACCACCTGCCACCGCTGCGGCCGGACCGATCCATTGATCTTCATGCTGTCCCGTCTCATTTGTGGTTGAAGGAGCCGGCATCGCCATGATTCGAGCGAGCTTGGTGAGCGTTTTTTTTGTCAATAAACCGGTGGGCTTTAGGCCGACTCGACCCTGGAACTGTTTGATCAAAGAGCGGGTTTGGGCATCTGGAACGCCGGTGACCGGTAAATTGACATTGGCCATCTTGCCGAGTCCACTTTGTACATAACGCCACAGTTGTGCACGCGCTTCCGGGCTGAGCCGTTTTGTACCAGTGGATATGGCCGGTGAGTTGGTATCGGACTTCGATGTGGATTGGATTTTCATTGATTGTACCTGCTGGTTGTTCATAACGGTGACTTTGGTTGCGCAGTTTGACCGCTAATGGACTTATCGTTTGTCCGCTGTTACACGACTTGTCGACGTTGCCAAACGGCGCTGCATCAGGATTGCCGGTTGTTCGTATGAGTCGGAGATACGTTTGGTGGAATCCGTCGGCTGAGTGACCTCCAGCGCTACACCAGTGACCGTACGGTAAGCGTGTACATAAGCTTGAATGTCGTCGCGGAAAAATACGGCCCAGTTGCGGGCCTCTGTTGCGTTGGAGATGTTGGACCACGCGCCATACCGCACCGACAACAGCAGCACTTCGGCATGTTTTGCCAACATGTTAAAAAAGGTCGATGATGGTGTATTCCATCCCATGTTTGACTTGATGGTGTCGACCGTGCCCATCCACCGTTCGGTATATGGCACCATGGGCCGCCCACCCAAAAATTCGATCATTTCTTTTCGCGACAGAAGCCACTGTTCCATCAACATTTCAGCCCGCGCGACGTACGGCAAATCCCCAAATTGATTGTGTTGCCCTTCAGCCAATACGAGATGCAGATCCTTCAGCGCATTGAGTACCGGGAACGCATCTTCGCGTATTTGCAGGTTGTCAAGTTGTATATAAAACCGCAATGTGGTTTGGAGCAGTCCGTGAAACGATTCCAAAAACCGTGATCGACTATCGGCAGTAGTATAGGTGGGAATCGCTTTACCCATCAGTCGAAGCCCATATTGGTGGTCATATTCGTATGCACGACGCTGAACTGTGAGTCGCTCATAATTTTTCTGAACGTATCCCCACAACAGATTGGCCATGGGGCGTAATGGTGCAAGATTGAGTCGGTCGATTTGAGTTCCTCCGGCGATACGGATGTTTTGAATTCGCGCCGCCACCACAAACATACTCTGCACCAACATTCCCTGTTCATGCCAATAGGACCAGATCAACTCCACCCAACAGGGACAAGTAAATTGATGAGCCAGACTCAAGGTGCTCGAATTCAGCGGCTCGTTGGTGTTCCCTTCGCCGGTTAGGCCCATTCCCCGGCCGACATTGTCCAGGTGGGGGAGAGTGGTTCCGAATGGGGAGCCTTCTTTGAGATACGTGAGATTTTGGACCTGGTCATCACCGATTCGCCAGTTTGCGTCACTGGTATGGAGCTGGTCGGGGTTCGGCCGTTCCATGCAGTCGCCCGGTTTGGGGTCATTTGGCGTCGTGAGTGCCGGCGTAAACCCACATTGTGACGACAGAAATTGCATGACATAATTACGTAGTCGTTCGTACCCGTCCATCCGATCGGATAGCTCTTGTGGGCACTTACAGTCATCCTGCGATGGATTGACGCCGCACTGCTTGTTCAACCACGTATCAAACTCATCGGCGTTGGTTCGTCGGGTCCGGTGTCGTAACAGATCCCAAAAATCCTCCTGGTTGGATTTGGTATATTCATTGGATCTTGGATCAGGTTTCACTGTCATCTCACTCCTCCTCATCGTTTCTCAACGGTCCTCACGTTACACCCGTGGTGTGCCCCACGTGTGGCCCAACATGTCAACAGCCCCCGCAAAATCTTTGCTTCTTCCCCCACCGACAAAACGCCGTCCCACCGGGCTTGCCCCAACATGGCCACCCATCCGGTAGGGGAAGTGGTGCACGGTACCTTGGTCCCCTTTTTCCACAGCAGTGCCCATCGTCTCAACTTCACCGGAGAACGTTCCGATGGGTTCAACGCTTCGCGTAATGTTTTTCCACCGAACGATTTCGGCCTATGCCCGGCAATGACCGCGGCCAGCGTGTCGACTGTTTGCAACAGAGGCAATAGTCGTTGTTTTACGGCGCTCGATTGGCCCGATGGTGGGTACAACCCCCACCAGATCTTCCCCAACATGTCCCATTGTGGGTCGGGAAACATGACTTTCCCCATTGCGATGCTCACATGCCCCCGAATCCACGGAAATGGGTGAGGGTCTTCTTTCCCTGCGAGGAACATCAACGGCATTGGCAATGACAATACACTCATCAGTCCCAAAGTCGAGGCGATTCCCAATTTGGATACCGACCAGAAATCGGCTAAAATCTCCGACAACCACCTCTTCCAAACCTCATAAACCTTACTTCCAGGCAATCTGGAACGCCCCATTGTTTCCAACACATTTTCCAATTCCGGCAAGACCCCAAGCAGTGCGATGGCCTGGTGTCCCACTTCGTGGATCAACGAAGACCCGATTCCCATGCCCACCATTCGTTCCCGTGGAACCCTGATCACTGCAACAGGATTGTGTTTACCGCCTGGAAGCCGCGTTCTGACTCGACGAATCGCTGCCCCTTGCCCACGGTCGAGATAGGTCACCAGTGGAGGCGGTACGTAAGGCGCATTGTCGACGCGTAGTCCATCCTCCGCCAGCGCGTCCAAGCCGGCCACCCAAACCCCGAAGTCGTGTTCCGAACGTTGGCTGACCACATCGGCAAAAATGTCCAACTCCGAAAGCAACGCCTGAAACTTAAGCCGAAGGAAATTTAACTTTCGTTGGGCCTCCGAAGGACAAACCATTCGGCCGACCTCCCCCTCAAACCACCCCTGGTACCTCGTTAAATCCCGCAACAGCTCGGTTTTACTGCAGGCAAGGTGGCTGTCGATGGCCATTTGGCTTTCCTGAGAGATCCGGGCGGCGGAGACCATCGGCATCTGCAACGAAAACGGACGTAATTGTAAAAGCCGTTCCCGCAGCCCCAAAATCTCTCCCAACAGCAGTCGACGAGCCGCATTCGTCCAGGGATTCATTCGTTTATACACCCATCAGAATAATGTTGGAACCTTTGCGGATCCACGTCCCCCGTTGACCTCCAGCGGCCATGGGCTGGGAAACACGCAACAAACCCGGCATGTGGGTCGCAGCCGAAGCGCGAAGCGCCTGTCTGGCGGCGGCAGTAAGATTGGGGTTGGATGATGTTGCCACTTCCTGAACAGCGCTGCTAGCCATTCGCACAAACTGCCGCGCCCGTTCAAACCGGGCATCTTCGTCGCTCAACCCGGCCAATTCACCATGCACGTCGGTGCCCATTTCCCCGGTAATCAATTTTGCGGCAATTCCTCCAAGCGGCCCGCCCAGTGCACTTGCGACGACGGGAAGCGCTCGTTTGGCGATTTTTTTGAGTCCCCGAAACGCCTTTTTGAAAATCTTCCCAAAAAAGTAGTCCATCTCCTCCTGTGTGCCCGCAGCCAACAACTCTGCAGCCAACTCCAGCTCCTCGGCCAATTCAGAGTCGTCTTCAAACTCCTCTGCAGCCAGATCCCCTTCTCGCATCCCCACGTAGTCGACCTCGGGTTCATAGGCGTATTCGTCTTCGTTGTCGTATTCGGCAGCGTCGTTGCCGGGGTAGATTGTTTCTTGTGCTGGATGCCCAGGTGCAAAAGCGCTGGAATAAGTGGGATCCATTTCCAAAAAAACACGGTCCAAGTCATGCATGTCAAACCTCACCGGTGTAACGCGGGCAAAAATCCACATCACCCCAAAAAAGAAAGTTGTAGGGGAAGACCAACCGGAATTCGTTCACACTTCTACCCAATAACAACCGTGGTCGTCTGGCTCCCACCGAAGGTGATACGAAATCACGCGGAGAAACGTATAAGCAAAAGCTGTGCCAACAAAATCCCATCGATTTGCTCAGACCAAACCGAAGGCATTTTCGGCGACAGTTGAAAAAGCGACATGATCTGCGAACGGTGTTTCGGTGGTCATTTCGTTCGTGTGCCGGTCCGCTCAGGGGATGCGGGTTGCACTCGGATGCTGTACAGGAGTTTTTTGCCGACGGTTCGGGTGACGACTTAAAAAAACCAGATGGACAAGATGGTGTCTCCGTGCATTTGGATGTGGGTCGGCCTTGGTGTCTTCCGACGTGTTCAATTGCCTGGGGGGATTGGGTGGATATACCAGCGTGACGAATGTTCCGGCGACGGTCACTGAGAGTTTGTGAAAAAATAGCTGAACAAACTTGGACGGATGCTTTTGTCCCCACTGCCCAGAAAAAAACCTGCGCCATATTCCCGATATGACTCAGTTTTTTTCCGGGCATCGTGGCCAAAATCCTCGCGTCCAAGTCCGTCCCCATATTTTTTCA
>JABWCM010000303.1 GCA_013360285.1 Myxococcales bacterium | reverse complement strand
TGACCATCTTACCGTTCGGCGGCTGCGAACGCCGAAAAGCCGCTACTGGCCGCATCGTCCACGGACCTCCCTTCGGAATAGGCAGCGATATTCCTCAGTCGGCCCGCGCCCGATCCGGCTAAAATTCGTTCTTTTGGGGTCGACTTTTTATTTGCGCCACAGCTACCGATTGTGTGGTGTTTTTTGATGAAATTTTGTCCTGGCGGTATTTTGCAGTCCCGCTCGCAAAAATCCCTGCGCCATATTCCCGATATGACTCAGGATTTTTCTGGGCGATCCGGCTCAAATCCGGCTTGCCAAAAATTCCCCTAAAAAACACCAACCACCTAGATCGGCCGCTTTAGTATTGATTCGGTCGACCCACGACCAGTAACACGTTCTCGACATTGTCTCGGGCTTACAGTCGGCCCATTCGGCACAGAAACGGTTCGAATGGGTCCGTTCTGTTCTGTAACAAACTTGGATCCTCTGTCAAATTCGGGATAGCCGTACCTATATTCCCACTACGTCGGTGAATTTATGGCCAATCAAACGGATGCCTCTCACGAATATCTAATCAATGCCGATCTTGCTCCGACAGAACCGGCGCATCGAACATGGAACCAGTGGCATTTTGCCGCCCTTTGGGTTGGAATGGCGGTTTGTATTCCGACTTATACGATTGCTTCCAACATGATTGGGGCGGGGATGGCATGGTGGCAAGCGGTATTGACTGTATGTCTTGGTAATTTAATCGTACTTGTGCCACTTCTTCTCAACGCCCACGCGGGAGCAAAATACGGAATACCGTTTCCGGTTTTGGCCAGAGCGAGTTTTGGTGTGCTGGGTTCCAATATTCCCGCGTTGATGCGTGGATTGGTTGCGTGTGGATGGTTCGGAATTCAGACGTGGATCGGTGGTTGGGCGCTGTTTCAACTGTTGGCTACTGTGTGGCCGTCCATACCGGGTGGCGATCCCACTGCGTTGTGGCCCGGAGCGGTTCCGTTTATTTGTTTTATCGCGTTTTGGTTAGTTAACGTATTTTTCATTTGGAAAGGAACGGAGTCAATTCGGTGGATGGAAACCCTTGCGGCGCCCTTTCTATTGCTGATGGGGCTGGTGTTATTGGGTTGGGCGGTGTTGCGTGTTGGTGGACTTGGACCGATTCTTGACCAAAACAGCGAGTACAGTGGCCAGAAGCCATTTTGGAGTACTTTCCTTCCAAATCTTACGGCAATGGTTGGTTTTTGGGCCACTTTATCTCTAAATATCCCTGATTTCACTCGATATGCACGAAATCAGCGTGCTCAGGTTGTGGGGCAAGCATTGGGTTTGCCGACAACCATGACGTTGTTTGCATTTATCGGTGCAGCAGTAACGAGCGCAACTGTTTTGATATTTGGCGAAGCGATCTGGGATCCCGTTGCTCTTTTGGGGCGGATTGGTGGTGTCGGCGTGGTGGGGTTGTCGATGATCGCCTTGAGCATTGCCACCCTATCGACAAATATCGCAGCCAATGTAGTTTCGCCGGCAAACGACTTGTCCAACCTAGCTCCACGATTGATCAATTTCCGACTGGGTGGTCTGATTACCGCGTTTCTCGGCATTGTGATCATGCCGTGGAGGCTATATTCTGACCCGTCTGGCTACATTTTCACCTGGCTAATTGGGTATTCGGCGCTTCTTGGTCCAATCGGGGGTATTTTGATTGCCGACTACTATGTCATCCGCCGAAAATTGTTGGACGTACCAGAATTGTACAAACGTCACGGCAAGTTTAGTTATGGTGGCTCTGGATTTAATTTAAGAGCCATTGTTGTTTTGTTTTTGAGCATTCTTCCCAATGTGCCTGGGTTCCTGGTCAATGCCGGGCTGCTGGACTCCAGCTCGGTCCATTCGTTATTGCTTGTGATTTATGGTCAGGCGTGGTTTGTAGGCTTTGTTGTTGCTTTCGCGCTTTATACGGTGTTGATGTGGAAAGAACGCCATTCGGTTCTGACTTAATATCTATCCGCATTTCATATTTCATGTCTATTGTCTGGAAATTATCCATACCGTCGTCTGTGTGAAACATACCGGATAAAACTCCTCGTGCTCGTTGTCGGCCTTGATTGGCCGCGGAGGGTCAGCTTCAAACCGGAAGTGTCCGTGGTCGGATCGATTTTGTGCCGAGTTGTCCGGGACCGGACTGAGGAATATCGGGAACATTTCGCAGGGACGGGACTGGACAATTCGGCCAAAAGCGGCCCGTTCAGAGTCACTCATCTATTTCCGCTGACCCTCTCAAAGGCTGGTCGTTGATGACCAACCGCCGTTTACCAGCAATTCTTACGAACTTGATATACGAGTCCCGGTCCGTCGGCGATTATGGGTCATATGGACGTCCGGGGTAAAAGGAAGCGGGCTTACAAACTGTGGAGGAGGCAGAAAACGAACCACGACCCAAATGCGATGTGCATTGGAAGCGGCAGAGCAGGGCGCGTGAGAAATGTGGGGGACAAACAACCTTTCGAATTGTGCTTCTACGTCGCTCCAAATGGCGTAGCATTTGCCGGCCTAGGCTGTGCATGGGATCGAGTCAAGCGTGCGGAATATTCCGCGTCGTGCGACTGGGAGTTTCCGTATGATGTGGTTTGTCGGACCAGGGTCTGCCGCGGAACTGAAAAGCTGGGTTGGGACAGAGTAGCGAACCCGGATTTCTCATTAACTTGAGGCTGCGGGCGCCGATCCGCGAATATCTTCAGGCATCGTGAACGTCATTTTGCCCGCAGGCATAGTGGTGCCCTGTTGAGGACAAAAAAGGTCATCATAGCCAAATCTGCCGGCGCCTCGACACTCTCGCTTGCAAACTCGTGAGAAATTCGGGCTAGCTGCCTGGCACCAATCGAAAATGCCCTAAAAGCCCCCTTTGCCGCGTCGTTCGCGGACCTTCCCGCGGAGTATGCACCGATATTCCTCAGTCGGACCAGGGTCGGCCCGGCCAAAAAATCCGTTCTTTTGGGGTAAATTTTTCCCCTGTGCCAAACACTAGTCCGGATTCCTCACCAATCTCCCGATGGGACAGCCAAACTGTGCGTGCATTCTGCGTATAATCTATGGGCGGTGTCGACAGGTCTTAATCCTGTCTCGAAGTGGCTATAGTTTAGTTCGATTGATTTTTGACGGTTTAGTCGTAAATATCGGCGAGAAATCCGGTTTAAAGCGAAGCGTTTGCTATTGTTGTTTCGTAGCTTCCAGTAGTGTTGATGAAGTCTCGGATGTTGTTCCCGACCCCGTGGTTGTTCCTGCTCCCGTCGGTTTAAAACAACATCCCGCTTCGTCGCATGTTGCAGCGTCTTTGGGTTGACCACCGCTTGCACTACACATGTCGGGGGGCAACATGAAACATGCTCCTTTTCGGCAGCATGGAAGCGTTGGCAAGGGTTCCTCGCAACACTTTGCCTCAATACAACTCATTCCGACGTTAAAGATCCCGCCTGCAAGATCACATTCCAGGTTCGTCATCACTTCGCAAGTGGTTCCCATGCAGCAAGCTCCCGATAAGACGGCACACTTTACTTGCTGGCAAGACAATCCGGCATTGAATTGACCGCCCGCTATCTTACATTCGTTAGCAGTTAACTGCTTACACGTGCCGTCACCAAGACAACATGCTCCGGTTGCGGTGAAGCAAATCACGTCTTCACATTGTTTGCCGGCGTTGAACGAGCCACCCAATTCTGCACAGCCTTCGATTGTAGTTTGTATACACCCAGTTGCGGTACAGCACGCTCCGGCTGAAACATTGCACTTAACCTGGTTGCACGAAAGTCCTTCGTGGGATTGACCACCTAGAACGGCACAATCCGCCAAAGACAACGTAAGGCAGCCGGTAGCAGTGCAACATGCCCAAAGGGATACTCCAGGGCAACTTACTTGTGTACACTGTTGTCCCGCACTAAACAGCCCACCTGCCAACTTACAATTGTCTGCTGAAGTCTCCTGACAATTGCCATCGGGAGTACAGCACGCGCCTACCAGATACGAGGCACAGTTGGTTTCGGCGCAGGTCTGGCCTTCGAGCCAAGTCCCGGCATAGGCGTCGCATTCGGAGGCCGTCGTGTCGTAACACTTGCTTTTCCGACAGCATGCCCACTTCTGAACACATTGATTTGGGTTGTCACATGAACCGTCTGCGATCGGTGAACCGCCAAATTCCACGCACTGAGACTCCGCCAGCGTCTGGCACTGTCCATCGGGCAAACAGCATGCGACACCCTTGGCGCAGACCCCGGGGCTACTACAAGATTGATTAAGCTGAGTAACTCCGCCAAGTTTCGTGCATGTTGCTTCTGATGTGTGTTTACATTCCCCGGTCGGCAGGCAACACGCATGCAAAACGGGGCACTTGATTTGTGCACAAGTGAACCCGTTACTAAACCTCCCATTTAACAATGAGCACTCAATATTGGATGTCTCTACACACTGACCAGCGGGCAAACAACACGCACTCTTTGGAGCACTCAGCGGTTTGCATTTTACTTTTGAACAATCCGTGTTTGCGCGATAGTAGCCGCCAAGCAATTTGCACTTGGTAGAGCCCATCGCTGAACACTGCCCGTCGGGGAGACAGCATGCGCCCAGTGGTTCGGAAGCGCAAAGAGTTGTCAGTTCGGAACATTTCTTGTTTTCGTGAAACGTTCCATTTAGCTCATTACACTGAGCTGCCGTGATCGCATCGTTGCAGATCTCTGCACAACACGCGCCAGTTGGCTCGGGCGGTGTGCATTGCCCTGCTATCTCCGCTTCAAAACATGTTTCTGTCTGGCCGCTTGTGCCACCTAGATCAAAGCAGGTTTCGACGGGGAGTTCGTGGCAGGAACCATCGCTTAAACAACAGGCACGAACTCCAGGACACGCACCGGCAAAACCGCAGGTTGTATTTGCCCAATATACCCCGCCTTGCGCCTGGCACTCTGAGGGCGAAAGAACATTGCATTCCCCTCCAAAGCAGCAGGCACCCCCACTGGTACCCGCAGGTGGACACTGAAACTCGCCACACGTTGTGTTAAAATAGTACTTTCCGCCCGCCTTCATGCAATCAAAGGTGGACATTGTGTCGGCGCAAGTTCCGTTTCCGTCATTCAGGCAACAACTTACCTTTGGATCGTTCGACGAGCAAATAATGGTCGGGTCGTCGCACACCTTTCCGGGATTGGCGACGCCGAACGCTTGGTTGCAGATCGTTTCGGACACCATGGCACATTGCCCATCTGCCGTACAGCACGCGACTTTCGTCGTTGATTGAGCGCAATTAGCGGGATCGACAACGGCCGCCGAGTCGCACGACATGTTACGTGCCACCGCGTCGCATTCGTTAGCTGGGACTTCTGTACACTGTCCGTTTTGACAGCAGGCAACGTGACCTTCGGCTGTCAACGCAGCATTCTTACTACCGAGCGTCCCCGATGAAACAACTTCACCAGAAATGTCTTGAGTTGTGCCTACCTCGTGGCTCGCAAACTGACCGTTGTTGTCGGTGCATGCTACGAATCCGCCGCCCAACATAACGACCAAACAAAGGCGTAACCCCAGAGACATGGTCGATTGGCCGACATTTCGTTGTTGGATGCTTCGCAGCGATCTCATTGATGCTCCATCTGGTATAAACGCCCCCCGGCAACAGTTCCGGGGGGCGTCGGTAGACAGTTTAGAGGCCGCTGGTCACGTGAATGCCACTGACCACGGGGCTTGCGCCGTTCGGACCACCAACGAGTTTCACTTGCACCTGGAACAATTTCCCCACCGGTGGTGCACCGGTCAGGTCGATCGGCATAGTGGCTGGCGGGAATGGCCCGAGTGATGGGCTCCACGGAGCTGCCAGCAACGACGTCAGATCGTTGGCCGCACGGTAACGAACTTCGATGTACGTTCCGGCTGGAGCACCATAAGCGACATTGATGCCAAACCAGTTTGTGTCGACATCAACGCACCCTTCGAACGTCGCCGTATACGTTCCCTCAACTGCCACGACTGTCTTAAGTGCATAACCGGTCATGTCGCTGTAAGTATACGGATTCAAACCAGTCTGTACCTCAAGAACAACTGGGCTCAGAGGAGGTGCAAACAAGTCAACTTTGGACGCTGTTGAGGATGTTTGGTTGACCGCCCAAACGTATCCGTCAGCGTCCACCGCGACACCGACTGGGAACCGGTTGGCGCCCAGGCTATAGTTTGCGTCGAGTGTGAGTGTCGTCGCGTTGATTTTGGCAATCATGCTCGTTTGATCCAATGCAATAAACACGTTTCCGTTCGTATCGGCGGCAACGCCCCTTGGACGGCTCGTTGTCGCAACAGAAGCCCAGGTTGAGGTTGCTGGATCATATCGGAACGCTTTGTTTAAATAAGTGGCACCCGTCCATACCTTACCGAATTTGTCAATTGCGATTCCGTAAGGATCGTAATTGGTCGGATTGCTTGGAGGAGTATGGCTTGTGACCGTGCTGGTTGCAGGATCAACTCGGAGTAAACGATAGCCGGCGCGGCTCGATACCCAAATGATTCCGGTGCTATCAATGGCGAGGCCGTATGGAGCTGTCGTCAACTGAATGGTCTGTTCCACCGCTCCGGTAGTGGGGTGGATTCGTTTTAACCATGAGTACGACGAATCACCGAACCAAGGACGATTGGCTGAATCAACGCCGGCGGCGCGAATTGCCGCACCACCAATGTTGAACACGACTACGCACTCGTCGGTGCCAAACGGCAAAATTTCGGCGCCGCTGATAATGCCGTCGTTGTTGAGGTCCTTCGAAGTTTCGATGATTCCATTGGTGTTTGCATCGATGCAGTCGGTTTCCTCATGGATGATCTTAGCGACTTTGCCGTCGCTGCGGCAACCGACCCAACAAGCGTTGTTGAGGTCAACAGACGTACGGGATGGATTGGAACACACCGCATAACGACCCAACTCCTTGCCGGTTACCGTATCGAACTTAGAAACGGTGTTTTGTGGGCTGTTGGCAACGTACAGCAGTAGGTCCTCAAGCGTGTTGGAATCCAATATAAGTGCTCCGCCGCCGTTGAGTCCTAGTCCGGTAGCGTTGTTCGGGTCAAACGGCTTGTTTTCACCAACGCCAATACCGTCTTCGCATGAAACCGTAGTGCCACCACAGCAATCGACCTGATCACACGTCATGTTAGCTGGATAGGTCTTGCCCTTAAGTAAGAAACACATCTCGTTGGTAACCGCATAGCATGCACCTTGGACGCAGCAAGGCGCCACTGTCGGAACAGTACAACACTGGGTCGTGTCGCAGTTACCGTCGGCGTTAAATGAGCCACCAGCCGCGTTACATTCAATATCACTGGTTTCGATACACTGGCCGTCGGGCAAACAACATGCGCCCGTGATAGGACAATCAACTTCGTCACAGTTGGCTCCAAAGTGATATAGCCCGCCGCTGAGCAGACATTCCTTCTTGGTGAGTGGCTCACAACCGCCGTCAGGCATACAACACGCCCAGATCGTTTGTGGACATCCATCGATTTCGTCACAGGACAAGCCAATATGAGGAATGCCGGCAGACGCTTTGCACAGGGTTGGCGGGATTTCCAGACAGTCCCCATTCGGGACGCAGCATGCATCGAGCTTCGGAGTACATTCGACCTGATCGCACGTTTTACCGTCGTTGTATTGGCCTTGTGCCAGTTGGCACTGTTCGGCCGTCATCAACTCACAGGTCCCTATTGGCAAACAACACGCGCCCATTTTGATGAGGGGGCACATTTTTACGCCGGTCGCGTCCATGATGCATTGGATACCGTTCAGGAATTGCCCACCGGCCTCCTCGCACTGGCACTTGGACAG
>JABWCM010000302.1 GCA_013360285.1 Myxococcales bacterium | reverse complement strand
CTGAGGATGGGCCGACCGAGGCAGGACCGACGCAGTAGGCCAATGGCTCGCGTAGCTTATTTTTTTCCCAAACACCCTCTTAGAGGGTGTTTAAATATTTAATCCTGCTACGCGAGCCCATAGCCTACTACGCCTGTTTTGTCTCGGTCGGCCCATCCTCGACGTGCCGCTTGGCACGCCTCCGGTGGGCCTTGGTCGGCAAAACAGGCTCGCTACGGCCATAGGCTCGCTCGCCGCGGATAAATATTTAAACACCCTCTTAGTCACGGCTCTTGATGTTGATCCGCGATCACTTTTGGGGTGGGATCTGTGAATAGTAGCCCGCTGCTCCCACAAGCCGACGTTGAGACCGTAGCCGGGGCGAGTAGGTGGCCGCGAACGCGGACAAGTCGTTATTGACACTTTCCGGATTTGCAAGACCCAACCAGGTTACCTGGTAACTTACATGCAGAAAAATCCGCTTTGTTCTGACCAATACACTGAACGGACCCACCGGTATCTTTACATGTGTCAAATTGGGTGCAGTCGTTTTGGTCGTCGCACGAACCGGACGTCGATTTGTAATCACACTGGCCAGTCTGGGAGTTGCATTCATTTTTGGTGCAGGGATTCCCATCGTCGGGGCATACAAGCAACGTGCCTTCGCATTTTCCGTCCAGACAGCGATCATTTTCGGTACACGGGATTGTATCGTCGCAAACCGGGTCTCCGGGTCCGGCCGTTAATTTAGTGTGGATACAACTGCCTTTGAAGTCGCATTCGTCCTGGGTACAAGGGTTTTTATCATCGCAAGCCGCCGGTTCTCCCTTACAGGTTCCGTCGGTACATTTGTCCTTTACCGTACACGGATCGCCGTCGTCGCAGGAAAATCCCTGGATCGGGGTGTAAGTACATCCACCCTGATCGGTAACACATTCATCTTTGGTACAGTAGTTGTCATCGTTACATAACACAGGTTTTCCTTTGCAGGTTTGGTAAATGCACAGGTCTTCGGTTGTACATGGGTCCAAGTCGTCACACTCCCCTTCGATCTTGACGTTTTGGCACGCTCCGTTCTCGTCGCAATAGTCGTCGGTACACGGGTTTCCATCATCGCAATCCGCTTCGATTCCTTCACATTGTTCGGAGATACACATGTCGTCCCACGTACATGGGTCCCCGTCTTGGCACTCCAGTCCGTCAATGCTCACATAAAGACATAAATCGCCCTCGCAGAAATCGAGTGTACACGTATTGTCGTCGTCGCAATTCGGTCCGTCTCCTTTGCATTTGCCCAAATCGCAGGTGTCGTCTTCGGTACACGGGTTACCGTCATCACACGGGATCAAAATCAGCGGTATGTTTACACACCCGCCGGTTATCTTAAAGCACTCATCAAACGTGCACGGATTGCCGTCGCCACATTCTTTGGATTTGCCAACACATGCGCCATCCGTGCACACATCGCCGGTCGTACAGACGTCTCCATCGCTGCATAATCCTTTTAGCGGTGCGTGGACACATTCGCCCTTTGGATTACAGGCGTCTTTGGTGCAGGGGTTCTGATCGTCGCAATCGTTGGGTTTGCCGATACAGGTTCCGGCGATACAGGTGTCGTTAAACGTACATCCGTCACCGTCTTCACATGGTTTGTCACTGACCGGCTTAAACGTGCAGGCTCCATTGGTATCGCAGCCGTCTACTGTGCAAGGATTTTGGTCGTCGCACACCTGACCCTTGCCCTGACACGTTCCGTTGGAGCAAATATCGCCCGTTGTACACGTATTTCCGTCGTCGCATTGCAACTTGTCATTGCTTTTGTGGTTACATACGCCGTCTTTTGAACAGGCGTCAATGGTGCACAAAATACCGTCGTCGCAATTTTTGGGTAACCCTTGGCACCCTTCTGAGGCACAAACGTCATCGTAGGTACACACGTCACCATCGTCGCATGGGGCCCCGAGCTGTGGCGTAAACGTGCATACGCCTTTGTCGTTACAAACGTCGACCGTACAACTGTTGTCATCGTTACATTCCATGGTTTTGCTGATACAAGCGCCGTCTTTGCACTCTCCATGATACGTACACGCATTGTTGTCGTCGCATTTGGTATTTTGTGCCGGTTTGCTTTTGCAGTTGCCTTCCAAATCGCAGCCGTCTACGGTGCACGGGTTTCCGTCGTCGCACACTTGACCTTTACCTTGACACTTGGAGTCCAGGCAGGAATCATCGGTTGTGCAGGCATTTCCGTCGTCGCACAAAATCGAATTGACCGGTGCATATTTACATTCACCCGTCTGACTGCATGCGTCTTTTGTACAAGGGTTTCCGTCGTCACAACCTTTGAATATCCCTTTGCATTTTCCCGACTTGCACACATCTTCAACCGTGCATCCATCGCCGTCATCACAATTTCCTTCCACAAACGTGTGTGCACAGGAGCCGTCGCTGATGCATTGGTCTTGGGTGCACGGATTCGCGTCGTCGCAGGTGGATAACTTACCTTTGCATGCCCCATGGACACACTGGTCGGTAGTGGTACAGGGGTTGTCGTCACTACATGGACCTCCGTCCAAAGGTTGATACAAGCACCCCCCATTGCCATCGCAGTTGTCCTTTGTGCACGGGTTTGAGTCGTCACACGAGGGCCCGCTCCCGGCACATAACCCCTCTGTGTTGCATGCATCGTCCGGTGTGCATGTATTTCCGTCGTCACACGCCAGTTTGGGAACCGGTTTGTGGGCACAGGCACCCTCTTTGGAGCACGCGTCTTTGGTGCAGGCATTCCCGTCGTCGCATTGTTTGATTTTTCCAACACACGAACCGCCGGAACATTGGTCGTCTATTGTACAGGGGTTCTGGTCGTCACACTTGGACTGCGTGTTTGCGTAAACACATACGCCTGTGTTGTTGCACTGTTCTTTGGTGCAGTTGTTTCCGTCGTTGCACACAACGGCCGTGCCGGCACATATCCCTTTTGTACATGCGTCGTTTGCCGTACACACGTCACCGTCGTCACACGGCACACCAATGTCCGGCACCGTGGGATGAATGCAGTCACCGGTGTCGTTGCAAAGGTCGTTGGTACACGGATTGCCGTCGTCGCAGGATTGGCCTTCCCCCTTACATTTGCCGGACAAACACAGATCATTAACCGTACAGGGATTTCCATCATCGCACGGCATATTTGCGTCTTCGTGAACACATTCGCCGTCTTTGTTACATTGGTCGATACTGCAGGGGTTGCCGTCGTTACAACCCTTGACAACTCCCTTGCAGACGCCGCCTTTACAAACGTCGTTTATCGTGCAAGCGGAGCCATCTTCACAGGCGCCGTCGGCTTCTAAGTGATCGCAAGATCCAGTTAAATTACAACTATCGACGGTGCACACGTTGCCGTCGTCACAGCTAAACGTCTGTCCAACACATTGTCCTTCTTGGCAGTTGTCGGCGTCGGTACACGCGTCTCCGTCTTGGCACGGGTCGCCATTTTCTACAGGAACATAAGTGCAGTTGCCCTCGCCGTTGCATGCATCGGTTGTGCAGGGGTTGGAATCGTCACATGGAGGACCATCGCCAACACATTTGCCGTCTTTACATTCGTCGTTTTCGGTGCACGGGTTTCCATCCAGGCAGATCGCCTGGTTGTTTGGGGAATGGGTACACTCACCTTCTTTCGAACACGTATCGTTGGTACACGGATTGCCGTCGTCACACGTTTTGGTATTTCCGACACATTCGCCATCGGTGCATTGGTCGTTGACTGTGCATGGATTGAAGTCGTTGCAGGCGCCTGGGCCAGTAGGTGTGTACGTACACTCGCCGTCTTCACAGGTACCGGTGACGCAGGGATCGGGGGTGACACAGTCGGCTACAACAGCACACTTTTCGGGCTTCGGGTAAAGGTTTCCCCCGTCGGATTCCGATCCACTGTCCTTGTCGTTGACCGAATCGGTGCCGGTAGCCCCGTCATCGCCGCCGGTTCCGTCGGAGCCGGCGCCGTCTTCGGATTCCCCGTCGCGACCGCCGGTGGTTCCATCACCGCTGCCGTTCCCGTCGTCGTTTGTTCCAGGTAGGTTAAATGGGATGACCAGACATGCGCTGCGGTAACAAACCGCACCGACCTCGTCGCAGTCGTCATTAGATAAGCAGTCGACACAGTAACTTAGCTCCTCATCACAGAACCATTTTCCGCAGATTTCATCGGATTCACATGGCGTAATCGATTCACAAGTCAATCCTTTACAAAACGCATCCACGCCGCATTGGGTGTCTTTGATACATTCCGTACACAAACCCACGTTGGGATCACAAATACCGCTCGAACATTTCGAATCCTCCTCACATAACTCGCCAACGTTGGATGGAGAATTCGGAGCGCGACGACTGTCGCAGGCAAAACAAGTCAACAGCATCAATAGCGAGAGAAAAACGTAAAACAACCGGTACATGACGGAAAAACCTCATGTCTATGGCCAATTGACACGATTTGCGGTAAACAACAGCCCATGTTCTTGCCGTTGGTCCGTACTCTTTGACAGTCATCCACGTTGGGGCGCCCGGAGTGTGGGGCGGTCACCACGTTTCATGAATACATAGTGCACCAAGCCGCCCCGCGGCACAAATGGGAGATGTCAACCGGGGTTCTTTAAGCGTGGGGGAGTGCCGTCCGTGGAGCCGTCTGTGTCGATTTGTACGTGTTTTCGGACGTAGCAGAAACTTTTTGCGCTCACCACGGTCGACCGTGCCTGTGATGAAAAAACAGTTATTTCACCCCAATTTGTCGGCATCTCCGCCTGCTCGCTTGCAAGCTGGTGACAAATACGTGTTAACTTGATGAGTTAACGGCTGGGAGAAACAATACCGTGATGAATCTGTTTGGGTCGACTGTAAAAATCTTGTGGATATGCGTAATTGTTTCGGTTTTTGGAGCATGCCGATCGGAAACCGTCACTTCGGGGCCGCCGGTATCGGCCCCTGTGGAACCTGGAGTTGCACCCATTGCCGCTTCCAGCTACGTCCGCGACAAATCGAATTCGCCCCTTCACGACGTCCAGCCTTCAGACAAAACCGAAAACAGTGCCCCGGTTTTGCCCGATCCAGTTACAACACAACAACCCCCCAACGATCCTCCGGAAAAGGCGGTGGAAAACCTCAACCTTGAATGGGTCGAGCGTGTTACCGGCGGTGCGGATCCCGAAGCTCCCTTGCCCCTGATCGTGGCGGTGCATGGGCTGGGTGACAAACCCGAAACCTTTATTCGTGTTTTTGAGGGTCTTCAGTTTCCGGCACGGGTGGTTGCTCCTCGGGCACCCACGCGCTACGGGAACGGTTATTCCTGGTTTCCCATCGGCGCAAAGGCGCTTAACCAAGAAGCACTTGTGGATGGTTTAGAAGATGCCGCCGAGCAGGTGACGTTGTGGGCAGCGAGGATGATTCGAAAACGACCGACGGTAGGGAAACCGATTCTTACGGGGTATTCGCAGGGGGGATTGATAGCATTCGCGGCGGCCGCAAAGTATCCGGCGTTATTTCAAGCCATATATCCCATTTCCGGGTTGCTCCCGGCATCTATGTTGCCCGAAGCTGTTGATGACCGCTCCGTTTTACCACGTGTCCGGGCATTTCATGGGGAAGCAGACACCCGGGTTCCCTATGCCGAAGCAAGCAAGGCAATCGCTAAGTTAGTATCGCTTGGGTACGATGCATCGATTCGTTCTTATCCAAACGTGCCGCATCGACTCACGGCGGCTATGTGGCAGGATTTGCTTACGGAACTCCGCAGTCACGCTGTGTCCGATAACCCACACTTCCCTCCGGCTGGGGGCACGAACCGTGCTGATTGATCGCTCGTATGTAAGCGGGTGTTTGGGTAAAAATTGCCGGTGAGCGAAACAGCGGCCGTACCGAGTCGGTCGGGCCGAGGCACGGCCGACGTAGTAGGCCAATGTTTCGAGTAACGTAATTTTTTACCCAAACACCCTCTAACTGAGCAGATCAATCCGAAATCCGTTCGTACTCATAGTCAAGGGATTTTTTCGGGTCGAGATTCCATTCCGGAAAACACAACATCAACATTTTGGGTCGCTCCTCCGGCCGTATCGGAAACAGCACGTCGCAAGCAAATGCGTCGTCTGTTCGGTTTCCAAACAGACCATCGGGATCGGCGCGTTTTATGTGCATCAAGATTCGGTTTTTATAAATACACGAATAGGTGCCGGTGACTGTCCCTCGTTCTCCGGTGGCGGCGCTCATCCATTCTGTGAATGTATTGCCCTGAAAAGAGAGCTCGTCGGTGAATCCCGGAAGTTTGGATTCTCCGACAAATCGCCATGTGCCGTTCAGCACAAAATTCCCGTCCGGACATTCGTTGGCTTCCTTTGCCAACCTTCGATACAACGCTTCTGCTTCTGCAGGGTCCATTCCGTATCCGGGCGCCATTGGCCCGGAGTCGTGCGTGGTGACCGCTGGTTTGTTTTTTTCCGCTTCGGTTGCATTTGGGCGACATGCCGAGGTGATGGAAAACGGGACCAATAAGAGGAGTACCAAACCTGATTTTTTCATTTTGTGAGTCCTGTTGGGTCTCAATTCTACGACAACCTTGCCGTATCACGTCGATCCATAACAGTTGATATTATAATTGTCGGAATCGTGTTGTTTATCTGCTATCATGGGCGTTCAATAATCATTAGCGTGAATTTTTTCGATTCTACATAATATTTTGTCCGCAATAAGTCGCTTTCGTGTGTCTTGAATTCGTACGCTCAATGGATACACTCGGCGCATGAATATGAAACATGAACCAATTGAACTCACTTTCCCATCCGCAACCATCAGCCTGGTACGTCCAACCGCTCCCGTCAAAGGCACGGTTGTTGACACCAGGATTTGCACGCGGGGTAAATCGCCGAATTTTGTACGCCACGTTTCAATCGATGTGTCCGATACGCCTCTTGAACGGAGCTTCGTAGCGGGTCAAGCCTTTGGCATCGTGCCACCGGGTGTTGATGAGGCTGGCAAGCCTCATAAGGTTCGACTGTACTCCATCGCATCACCGGCGCGAGGTGAAGATGGTAATGGTAGAGTGTTTGCGACCGGCGTGAAACGTGTCATTGACGAACGTACACCGCAAAAACCTGGTGAGGACCCTGCGGACCACCGCCTTTTTTTAGGGGTTTGCAGCAACTATTTGTGTGATATCCCCGTTGGCACCATCGTGAACGTCACGGGACCACAAGGAAAACGATTTATCCTCCCGTCCTCTCCGGAAAAATTCAACTATCTATTTGTTGCTACCGGAACAGGTATTGTTCCCTTCCGGTCGATGTTGATGGAACTGTTTGGACCCGATGCACCTCCGGTGGAAGGTCAGATTCATCTTGTCGCGGGGTATCCGTATTCTACTGACCTGATCTACGATGATTACTTCGTTAAATTAGCTAAAGAGCGCGGCGAAAACTTCAAGTACCATGTCGTAGTGAGTCGCGATTCGGAAGCAGAGCGTACGAAAATCCGCTACACCCATCATCTTGTGGACGCTCGTTATGAGTTGTTCCAAGACGTATTGGAAAGCCCGAACACGGTCATATACATGTGTGGAATGCTCGGTATGGAAACCGGCTTGTACCAAGTGTTGGTAAAACACAACGTTTATGAACGGTATCTGCGTGTCAACGAGGGTTTTCTGGATCCGGCGGCTCCCGTCTGGCGTACCGATGAAGCCAAACGCGCCGCCAAACCCCTGGATCGTTGCCTTGTAGAAGTGTATTGACCTTAGAGGGTGTTTGGGAAAAAAATAAGCTACACGAGCCATTGGCCTACTGCGTCGGTCCTGCCTCGGTCGGCCCATCCTCAGCGTACCTTCGGGTCTCATCGTTCTACACAAAAAATGCACTCGCATGCTG
>JABWCM010000301.1 GCA_013360285.1 Myxococcales bacterium | reverse complement strand
ACCATTGGGTACGCCTCCGGTGGGCCTCGGTCGGCAGGCCCGCCTCGCTACGGCCACTGTCTCGCTCGCCGTTATTTTTTTCCCAAACACCCTCTGAGATATCTGGGTTAAATGCTCGTTGTATTTAAGGAGACTACATCATGAAAAACGTGTCATTTCAAACTCGACCATTTTTTCTTGCACTGATTTTTGTTTATTTAACAATTATGGGAACCCCGTTCGTATTCGCGAGTCACTACGAATTGGAGGATGTACCGTTTCTTCACGAAGGCGAACTGACGAAATTGAGGACAGCAGGCGTGACTTCAACGGAACGGCTACTCGCACATGTTGCAAAAATCGCAGATCGGCAAGCTTTGGCGGCCAAGACTGGAATTTCCAACGACCGGATGACCGAACTGGCTCACAAAGTGGATTTGCTTCGTGTTAACGGAATCGGGCCGAAGATGGTCGCCATGCTGCAAGCAGCGGGGGTGCTGAACCTAAAAGCATTGGCGAAAGAGGATTCGGAGGCGCTACACAAACGAGTGGTACAGGTCAATGACGAACTCCACATCAGCCAGGTCGTGCCAATGGCCGGCGTATTGCATGGCTGGATTGGTCAGGCCAAGACACTCCCCACACTGCTGCAGGACTAAGCATGGCAACCGGTCCCATTCGCTGGCTCACTCAATCCCCTGGACGACACGCAATTGGGATTACCGGATCAGCAGCATTGCTTTTCTTATGCTCGTATCTTGTAAGCCGTTACATCCAACACTCGTCGACATCGGTAGGTGTCGACTTGATACTCATTACCTTGGCAATGGCCTTGCTGCTGGCGACGTCGGCACTTGAGGCGTTGTTGGTGGCGAATATCGTTTTGGGGCATAGCTGGAACGAATCCACGCGCCTCCGGGCTCCAAACCACCACCAGAGCTTAGATAACATTGAGGATCTCGAAGTTGCCGCCCGTCGATCTCGTTCGAGCCCGGTCCGCACATATGCGCTCTTTGTGCTTGGATTCGTAGTCATCAACGGGTATTTCGTGGAGCGCTTAACTGCAGGGTTCGTCCAGTATTACCGCGACTTCGGCTACTATAACACCACATTAAGATCCGGTGACCCTGAAAAAATACGGGAAGCACTAACGGGTATGGCAGATGCGCAAAACGAACGTCTCGCCGACTACGCCCTGGACGTGATTCCGCCTCTATTGGCGTCAGAAACTCCCGCAATCCGCGAAGCGGCGCTGGACGCATACACGGTCATCGGACGGCGAATGAGCCTTAGCGTGGACCTTCTCAACCTAGAAAATGCGCGCACGGATCGGTGGGAATATCGGCTCAATCAGGACTTACGGGAACACATCGCCCCGGTTATTCAGGCGATCGCCAAAGTTTCCACTGCAGAGACACAAACGAAGGCAATCATGGCTTTGGGAGGATTCCGAAACACACATTCCATTCCATTCTTAGCCGAATTGGTCAAAACAAAAGAGAATGACCACACTGTCGCGCTCGCAGCGGTGACTGCACTTGCCGAGATGCGAGATTTGTCCGCTATTCCACCACTGCTCGATGTCTTGCGACAATCCACCGGTGAGTCGCAACTGACCATGATGGCGATCTTCGGCATCGGAGAAGTTCTCGGACACTGGCGACCAAGCCTCGCAGACAAAGAACCGCCCGCAGTTATGAACCAGGCTGTGGAGAAGTTGGCGGGGATGTTGCCGGAAATGCAAGGAATCACCCAATGTGTCACGGTTGATGCGTTTCGTAAGATTCGAGACGCTCGCGCCGCACCGGCACTTTTTCGAGTATTTGAATCTCCCGGAAGTGATTTTTTGTGCCCTGACGTCGAAATTCCGCGCAAATCAATGCCTCCATTCGCTCTTTCGCAACGCGAACGTTTTCGCATTCGTGTACTACGAGCCGTGTCCCTTATCGCGGTTGAAAACGACGAGGTAATGACGTGGTTAAGTGAGCAAGCGGAGAGAAAAAGTGACTATAGCGAAGACATCATCCGAGAATTAGAAAACGTTTTTCATATGGCAAAAGCCGCAACGGCGCGGTCAGGGTTGGACGAATTGCCGTAATAACGTTAACGACTGGGGCAATACATCGCTCGACGGAAACGCAGCAGCGCCCGCAGTTAACACATCGATCGCACGGCGAAAGTCGGTTTCCTGAACGTAAATCCAAGCAAGATTCCTGTATGGCAGCTCATTTGTTGTGGGAAACAGTCGAATTTCTGCATCCAGTGTTGATTTTGCCGAATCAACGCGCCCCGCTTTGTATTGGGCTACGGCAAGCGTATTTCGAACTCCTGGGCGGTCCGGTGCGAGTGTCACTGTATTTTCCAGCGCAACTAGAGCTTCGTCCAAACGGTTAGAGCGCAAAAGCAGTGTGCCCAAAACACCCTGAGCATAAGAATTTTTGGCCGCCAGTTCCTTGAGAGGCAACGCGGTGGCTAACCCACCGGGAAGATCTCCACAATTATCGCGTAATATCGCTAAGTTCGTTCGTGCGGATGGTCCAAATACCACATCGTCAATCAGTTGTTGGAGGTAGCCGGCACCCTCAATGCAATTTCTTGTTTCCGCCAGCAACGAGCCCAGTACAAACGTCTGAGCCGGTTTAGGGCTGCTTTTATAAGCAGCACGTGCAAAATCGACTGCATACGGATCTCCGATCGTATGGGATGCGATCGCAAGGGCGAGCTGTGCCTGAGATACCGCTTTGGATGGTGCCGAATCGGCATGCTCCACCACAAATTTTGCAAGTCGCTGCGCCTCATCGGCTTTGGGACTCGTAGACCAATAAAGAGCTGCCGCCGCGTTGACTTCGAAGTCGTCGTGGTGCAAACGTAGCTCTTCCGTGAGCAACGTTTCAGCCTCTTTCCATTCCCCAACTAAAAGATGTAGTACCGCTAAGTTAATGCGAACACCAACAAGGCCGGCATCGATTGACAACGCATCGGCATAACTCGCCTTGGCTGCATCTATATTTCCGGCCTTGTGGGCGTCCAAACCGTCGGCAAAAGAACGTTTTGCTCGGTCATGAGGACACCCAAGCGACAAACAGGCAACAAGACCAAATAACCACACCCCCGCTTTACGGGCCATCGTAATCTCCCATTTTGCTGCAAAAAGCACGATACTTTTTAAGCCTGCTGTGTCGACGCGGGCCGTTCATTACGCACCATATGCCAAGGACCAGACCGATGTCGAATGGTTTCCTGATTGAAAACGCGAGCCAAATCTTACAATTGCCGCCAAGTGGGGCATGTCCGTCCCCAGAAGCGGAACTCCTTCATATTCTAGATGATGGCGCTGTTATTACGAACGGACATGAAATTGTGTGGGTGGGACCACGATCAGAAGTACCACAAACCCTGCGGGAGTCCACCACACGGCTGGACGCCAAACGCGGTGTGGTCATGCCCGGATGGGTCGACAGCCATACCCACCTGGTGTTTGCAGGATCCCGCGTGGAAGAATTTAGTTTGCGATGCTCAGGGGTAACTTATGAGGAAATCGCCAAACGCGGCGGCGGCATTGTAGTCACGTCACGAGCGGTTCGATCGGCTTCTGAGGAGGAGCTTGTGTTGACAGCGTTGCCCCGCCTCCGCCGAATGTTGGACAGCGGAATTACTACGGTCGAAATCAAAAGTGGTTATGGGCTCGACACGGCGTCAGAATTGAAGATGTTACGCGTCGTCCGAACGTTAAGTGAACTCAGTCCGCAGAACTTGGTGCCCACTTTTTTGGGAGCCCACACCGTTCCGGTGGAATTACGTCACAAAAGGTCTCTTTACGTCGCAGAAATCATCAACGAAATGTTACCGGAGATTTCAGCGCTCGGTCTGGCAGAATTTTGTGACGTTTTTTGTGAAAAAACGGCATTTGATATCCAAGAAACAGAGCTAATCTTTCAAAAAGCTTCTGAACTCGGGCTTGGTCTCCGAATTCATGCTGAACAACTCTCGAATATAGGAGCGTCTCGGTTGGCCGCGGCAATGGGCGCATGCTCCGCAGATCACTTAGAACAAATCAATGAAGAAGACATCCTTTGTCTCAAGCGCGCCGGAACCGTCGCCACTCTGTTGCCCGGAGCGACCTTGTTTCTTGGACAAAACACGTGGCCACCGGCACGCAGCTTGCTGAATGCGGGCGTGCCGGTAGCACTGGCCACCGACTGCAACCCCGGAAGTTGTCCTACCGAAAACCTTGCATTGATTGCGACACTGGGGTGTGTTCGACTCGGGATGTCGCCTGCGGAATCTGTCGCTGCAATCACCGTACATGCCGCACGTGGTCTTAACCGGCAAGGAAAAGTCGGGTCCCTGATTCCCGGCGCTCGAGCCGACATAATCTGTTTAGATATGCATCGCTACGAGAATTTTCTGTACTACTTTGGCGTCAACGGCACTTGTGGCGTGATTGCCGGCGGCACGGTGGTAAAATGGCCATCGTAGTAGGAATATTTGATAACTTGACGCCGCAATGGGGAAGTCTACAATCCCCGCGTTGTATTTCGTAGTCGCATCTCCGCGGCTGAGTTGTAAAATGCAGCGGTCGAAGCCAAAGGCAAACGCATCGGAGGGTGAGCGGGCAATAGGAAAACGGGTCTGGTCGAACCGATCTTGTGCCGGATCGGACAAAAGCGAAAACGAGGCAACATCTACGTATATGCCGCAGGTTTCGGATTGGCCGACATAGCCCAACGCGGTCCATGCAGGACCGTTTATCTACTTCCGTGAACCCTATCAACGCAAACAAGTATTTGGCGACCCAACGTAAAAGGAGAATTGATCATGACTCGAAAGTTATTTTTGTTCCTGCTTGCGAGTGCGTTCTTGATGACCGGTACAGCAGCGTTTGCTCAGGATCCACCCGCCGACGAGGACGTCAAGGGGGAACTACATATAAAAATGGACCAGGACTACGCAAAGCTGCTCGTAGACGGTGAGGAGTGGACAGAACACGAGTTTTCCGACAATGGAAAGAAAATGTTGATAAAAGCACTCGATCGTTCCAAGGATATCCGGATTACCTTGACACCGGTGAAATCGGAATTTGCCCCGGTGGAACTCGTAGTAGGGCCCAAGGATTTCAAACGAACAAAAAAGAAAGCTCGGGAATACTACTTTCTTGCAACACGTGCCGTGAAGTTTCCCGCTGCGGCCGCGACCCCAGAACCGCCTCCGGCGCCACCAGCGCCAACTGAGGATGTGCCTCAGGCTGAATGAACGCGTTGACCCTTATCGAGCTTTGTTGCGTATTCCCTCAATCTGAAACGGTCCACCAGTGAACCAAGACCGATTAGATCACCGTGGGGGCGTCTAATTGGTCAGTTTACTGTCATGAACAACATGTTTTTCTTCCGATTTACGATCTGCCGTTCTGTGAAGATATTGCCGCTAACCTTGCTGATACCCTGGGGTCTTAATACTGCCTCCGGGTGCGGAGCGTCCAGTCCTGATCGTTTGCCCGATGGGGAACGTATGGCGTTAAACGGTGCACCAGACACCGATTACCCTACTATTGATGCCGCTAGAAGAAATGCACGCACGGCCATCCGACTCTGGCAAGAGAGTCGCGCACAACTGCGGTTTAACGCATCTGACCTCGACGACCTTGAAATCGAGTTTCCGGTTGGAACGACAATCCGTGTTCCCGAAACCCAATCCCTTTATCGAACGGGCGCGTCGGGCGCCGTGCAGCCGTTTTTTATGGATGGTTTTCGCCTTACCCAAGCGGGAAAAGACGTCATTCGGCTGGTCTCCGAAGCCGAAAGCCACGGCTTTGACGATCAGGGCTACTATGAGAGTGAACTGAAGTGTAAACTCGAAAAACTCGAAAATTTGAGTGGATTTGACGAAAACGGACTCGACGCAGCTCTCACGGCGGATGATCAACACTTGGTGCTTGCAACGTCGAACAACCCGGTGGTTCCTACCAATCCTGACCAATTCGAACAGTTCGCACAGGTTCATTTACCGACACTCTGGCGTAAAATGGAGCATATCAAGCCCGTTTTATCAGAACGAGGGCAGTTGGTACGGCAAGCGGACTTTCTGCTTACGCGAGCATTCGCACGAATACTTGCCACCTATCGTAAGGACCAAGCTGAAAAGAAGGAGGAAGTTGTAACAGTAGACGAGATACGAGACGGTATTGCCAATCCCGACGCTACGATTTCCGCCATGTTACCATGGACTCAGCAATATACGGATCTTCGCCGTGCTTACATACGATATAGGCAACTCGCGATGACCGGCAGCGTGCAGCCGTTAAGAATCACCAAGCCTCACCATATCAAAGCACGGTACGTGGGGGATGAGGTCATCTTCTTACGCGAGCGGCTTGCTGCTGAAGGATATACCACGGTTCTTCGAACAGATACCCCCGCGAACGTGTTTGATGACTCGTTGGTCGACGCGTTGGGCCTTTACCAGGCTGACCACCAGTTGGCGCCAACCGGAAAGTTGGATGCGGCAACACTCAAAGTGCTTAATGTCAGCATGGAAACTAGAGCAGCTCAAATTGCCGTGGCACTACGGCAGTGGCGTCGCAGCAAACTAAACCAAGATAACTCTAAAGTAATCGTTCAAGTCAATATTCCCGCATTCGAGGCACATTTTTTTAGCAACCGCGAGCTAAAACGTACCCACCGCGTAGTAGTCGGCAACAACGGGTGGGTACACGACAAGATCATCAACAAGAAGGGGTTTCTGAACCGAACTGGACTCATGACATCGGCCATTCAGACCGTTATTCTGAATCCTGCATGGCGGGTCCCCCCTCGGATCAAACAGGATGAACTTGACAAGGAACACGCAAACGATCCGACGTACTACGAGCGCCACAACTTTGTGGTGACGACCAATCCCGATGGAACGGAGTCTGTAATGCAGCGCCCAGGGCCCGGGAATGCGCTGGGTGTCGTTAAAATGGCTTTCCCCAATGATCAAGGGATCTACATGCACGACACCGCTCAGAAGGAATATTTCGAACGCCCCGTGAGAGCCTTTTCCCACGGCTGTGTTCGCCTTCAGAACCCGATTGATGCGGCAGCGTTCTTGCTGGAGCAAGATGGCAGTCACGCGTCGGGCAAAGAACAAGAGATACTAAGATCACGAAAAGAGACAGAAGTACGATTAAACACACCGATACCTATTCACATTGAATACATTCCGGTCAGTGTTAATGAACTTGGACGTGTACTCTTTCACACCGATATTTATTCAATGCTTGGGAAACCTGTGGCGGAAATGCAGACACGGTTATTCAACCGACCTGCCAAACCCGTTTCTCAATCCGGCACGGATATGCACACACGATGTGCTGAAAACAAATCGCCAGAGTTGGACGCCAAGGCAGTCGATTGACCTAGATGAATTCCACGCCCAGGCCGCCGTTGTCCGTCTCGCCCGTAAAAATCCCCGAATCTGCTGGTGTTTCAGCACTCCAGCCCGCAAGCCAATAACGACTTCCACACCTTGGCCGCCGTTGTTGATTTACAGTCAGAGCACAGCAAGGACGAGCCGGAGAAATGAATTTCCGGCTGGTTGGGTAGGGTAGGGTGGCAGGTAGGCGTATCGAACAAATCGATTGGTTACCTGTTGCCGGTGCTTACCGACCTCGGCTCGCGCGTTTCGATGCTTTGAGTGGGTTGACTGTTTTTTGTTCCACAACTTTGGGCGCTTCAACGTGTGTTGCAAAGTTGCAGCTTCCAAACGACCACTTCATTGCGGGATCAGCGTAGGTTTTACAATAACTTTTGCCATTGAATTCCATCACGTAACCACATCCCTCGCATTGGGACACAATGGGGCTGCATGCGTTGTTCGTAAACGTGCACCCTTTTTTGGACATGAACGAGCACTCGATTCCGTTCTTAATTG
>JABWCM010000029.1 GCA_013360285.1 Myxococcales bacterium | reverse complement strand
CGGTAATGTCCACAAAATCGAGATCATTCGACCCGGCGCGGGTTTGAGCCCCAATGATGACCGCCCCCCCAGGTTTCCCGTGTTTTTGCGCGTTGTCGATGACATTGTGTAATGCAATTTTCAGCGGAAAACGGTGCCGAATAACCATGCTGTGGCGAGTTAAACCTTCCCCTTGAAAAATCGCCCCGGTCTGAACGACGAATTCGTCAACAACGGATTTGAATTCGCACCTATCGTGAATCGACTGTGAGTTCCGAAGTCGGACTTCTTCGTCATACAACTTTATTATCAACTGAATTTTCGAGAAAAAGGTTGTCATTTTGCGTTCTTGAGGGTTCGAATGAGGCAAATCCGAGTACTGAAATGCCGCGATCTCAGTGATATACGTCGTCAAGTCCCCTACGGATTCTCCGCAGCTTAGCCCGTGTTCCCAAAGTAGATCCAGAATAGGAAACACAGCCAAGGAACAACCCGCTGGGGTCCCGTTTGCCTTGGTTTTGTTTTCGATCCACATGAGCACACTATTTTTCAGTCTGCGCTGTGCGTCTTGAAACTTTGATCCCGCCGCATATTCCTGCACCAACATCCAATCCAACGTCGGACGAAGAAGATCATGGATAATCCCGCTACGTATAAGGTGGTCCCGGTCCTGCATCGGTCCTCCCAATGTCTCATTTTGCGGTATAGGGAATAAACAATTCCGCAACAAAATCAAACCCTTCCGTGTTGGACTGGGTTCTCGCATAAACCCGTCCACGGTGGGCAACGGCCGCCGCAGCCACAAAAAACCATCCCATTCCCAACCCCACTATCCGATTTCTCCACATGACGGGCATCGCTAGTTCGCTTTTCCACGTAAGGTCTCCTACAAATCCCTCTTTATCTTCACCAACGGCCAATTGTGTCCAATCCCGATCCACTGGATTGGCGACCAAGATACACACCTCGCGTGAGTCGGTGAGACGAGCCGAAATCCGAACCTGCGCGGCCGAGGTGTCCGGCATCGCATTGCCTTGGATCAACCGTCGTTTCTCGTTTTGTTCGGAAAAATAAAACGCGTTCTGAATCAACTCCATAAGCGCCAATTCAAACCCACCGCGATGTACGATCAATCGTGCGGTTTGGACCGCTTCTAGGTTCATTTCGACAGAATCCAGTGGAGTACGAAATTTCCCCACGATTTTTTGCACCCATGTCGCCACTTCGTTTCCGGAAATCGACTCATACCCCTGACTCCGCGCCAATGCTCCCTGAACAACCACCATATTCGAATACACCTGCTCCCGGGCACGGATCATAAACCGAATGTTTTCCTGGGCCTGTGAAACAACGGTTTCCAATTGTATGATTGCAGGCCCTTCTGGTTGGAGCGAACCTTGACGCACATTATCCCGAATCAGAGCCATATTGTCACGCATTGAAATCAATATCGATTGCTGCCAGTGTTGGTCGCGATGAATGACGCCCGCTCCCACGCTGACTACCGTTGTTTCGGTCAATAACCCCTCGGTCAGGTCCGCGAGCCATCCCCTGACCCCCCCAAGAAGTGATGGCGCTCCCGCACCGCGACGATGAAAGGGGGCCAACAGACGCGCAACCAAGTCCCTGTCCGCATAGGAAAACCAAAACCGTCGATCCACGATCAAGTTTACGGATAATGCCATCGTCAGGGCTACGATTCCACCTGTGGGCACCTTGCTTGCCGATAGCGCCGTCCCGACGGTTACCAATGCGAAGGCCCACAACACAAGTGGGGGCTGGGCGAACCGTTGCCAGGTCGACGGTCCGTTAGTTTTAGGCCACAACGGTTCCGGACGCGGGCTCACCAGGCGCGTGGCGCAAATCCACAACACGTCTGCGGCAAGATACAACCGGCGATGGGTGACCCAGGTCATCAACAGGCCGATTATGGCCCCCATTACCAGCCCGATGCCCATCGGTCGCCACATGGATTGGACGTTTTCATAAACAATGGGCAATGAAGGAATAATCAGCGCCGTCGCGCCGAGCCAAATGACATAGGCCGACCCGGTGACCCACGTCAATACCGATACGGTGCGGCGCAGTGCTTGGCGTTGTGTCGTTGCTGTTTCGCGGGTGTCCGGACCGATTTTCTCCAGAATTTTGAGTTGTTCTATCTGATACGATGCCCGTGCCCCCCCGATCAACCACCCAAAAGACACCGCGATCATGCCGGCGAATACGATCACAACTTTCGTAGTTACCAAAAATTCGGCGGGGAGCATCAGATCTGCCCACAGGCCGACAAAGGCCACCGCTAAGATACCGTCGGCGCCGGCGATGATGGCTGTCACCAAGCTATGTTGTAACGTACCAAGGAGCGGCCCCCCCATGTTATTCCGCACGGCGTCGCGGTGTTCCGGATCGTCGACAATCGTGTCTTTGGAACGGGTCAGGGTATTTTTTCGGACGAGTCCGCCCGTCTGGTGGTTCACCCACATTTCTCACCATCCTTCGGCCACGAGGGTCGTTCCACTCGCGAGTTGCGCGTGTCTCCTGTATCCGTGCCGGGAATGCGAATGTGCAGGTATTTCGGCCTTCTCGCCCGCAAGCTTGTGAGAAATGCCGGTCAAACTGCCCGGACCCAACGGAGTACGGGTATGGGGTGATCGACAGTGCAGCCTTCGTGCCATTTCTGAACTCGCTGCAAAATCCTATCGAATGCTACATTTCCCCGCACGTATTGCAGCGGCATGTTGACGACAAAAAAGGGGGCTACCATTCTTTTCCAAAAGTTTTCGAAGAGTTTTTGGGGTGCCACAACGAATTTTCCGGCACGGAATTTGCTGTACTTCAGCCATAACGTCGGGCGATCAGATGCTCCCGGAAGGGCCGGTGCCTAACCTCACAAAAACGTAAGGAGCTTTTCATGAAACTTTTCTGTTTTTTTTACAAAAACTTTTTTCGTTTTCATTTTGTTATCTGTCTGTTTTGGGCACCGTGGTTAGCCCGGATTTTTCACCAGTCTTCGACTGCTACCGCCTGCTTGGGCGCGCTGGAGATCCGCGTGTACGGAATTGGTCACCATTTCGGAAGGCCTGCTTCGAATCATGGTGAGAAATCCGGGTTAATGGATCACTACCGGAAACCCCATGGATGGAGTTCCACCTATTCCCACACGTTCGTTATCCTCAGAGTTTGTGAAAAAATATGGGCGCGTTTTGGGGCCGCGAATTTTGCGCCGAATTGGACTCAAAAAACCCGAGTAATATCGGGAATATTGCGCAGGGTTTTTCGGGGCCAAGTCGGCCAAAAGTCGCCGGCACCAGGGCGCGCAGTTATTTTTTCACAAACTCTCAGCTTGGGCCTTTTGTTATGGTTACCCATCACGCTTTTTGCCCAACCCCACGTTTCTCTCACCCCATCTTTCGGCTGGGCGAAGGTGATAGTTGGGGAAATCAATGTGCTCGACCCGTCTTCTACCCCTACCGCCGATTCCCTCACCCGCAACGAATTGGTTTATGTTTTTTCGGCGCAAGCACAGGTTGCCGATGTCGAATTTTTTCGCCATGGAATCAAACAGGTGGGGCAAATCCCCCTGTACTTTCATGGCGCACCCACCCTCGAGCCGGTGTTGTTTTTTTCCGAGAACACCCCCACCTCGGTCAATTCCAACCGTTCTGAAATCTCTCGACCGGATACGAACTGCGCTTGGGTGACATCAAAAAAATTCATCGCTATGCCCAACGCGCCGTCGGATATAGACGGTGGGTTTGTGATTGCCCCCGGCGAAATGATATTGGCTTGCCCACCCCCTCACGGTTCTTCTCCCGGCACACCCGTGTCCGTGGTCCATCGAGATCATCCCGATCTCGAGGTCACCGTCGATCCCGCCGATCTGTCCTTGGTCCCGGCGGCGCTGACTTCGGGCGGAAAAAATCGTATCCCGCGCCACCTGGCATTCGTATGGACAGTCCATTGCAAATCTTTTGTATGGTCCGGTCAAATCGTCCATAGGGATTCCACAACTGCTCGCTCGCAGAATATTCCCTCGGGCGCTCCTACCCAACTCGTGCGTGTTCTCTCGCCGGAAATCGGTCGTTTTTTGGTTTCCGGTACCGAAGTGGATTTGCCCTTAGGTTCTTTTACCCCAAGCGCCACCCCCCCTTCTGAAAGGTTGGTCCCCGATGGGGCGCCCCATGGCGCCTGTCTTCCGTCTTATCTTATTGTTAAAGTGAAAGCGTCCCCCGATTCGCTGGTTCCTATTCAAACCAACGACATTTCGCCGTTCTCTGCGTCCTTTCCCACTTTCCCGGTCTGGTTGCCGATCGAATGCAAACCCGATCCCGAGCATCGCGACCGCTGTCGTTTTCCTGAACCCCATGACGAGTGGCCCCGCGGCGTTTTTGCCGGCATTCCCGTATACGTCAATCCCACGAGCGTAATCGACGTGGTTCGCCTGGCTCACCACAATGGGCGGTTTGCGTTTGACGGCACAGAACCCCACATCGCAACCACCCGGGAAATCGCGCCGCCCCGTCGCCCCAAACCGGCTCCGTCCGTATTCATGGCGGTTTCGACCCATTTAGCGACCTCGTTTGGTGATTTGCCGTCGGCAGCAACCCTGACCTTTGGTGCCGGCGTCCGTCCGGTTCGTTGGTTGCTCACCGAAGCCACTGTTGGCCTTCGTCAGGGGTTGGACGGCTCCTCTTCCCCAGGTGGTGGGCTCGGCGTGGGATTTGTTGTCGTAGAGGTTCGCGATTTTACCCTGGAACGGGTCACGGGGGAGTTGTCGTTGGATCTATCCAGTGGTTGTTATCGGGCACCCGACGAAACCATTGTCGTCCCACTTGCTGTGGATATGTCCTGGCGCGCTTATTTCGATCCACGTGCGTTGGTGCGTGTCTACGTCGGGGCAGAATTTGTTCCCACCCATGCCGAATTTCCAAACCCCCATGTTGGTTTGGCCGTAGGAACCGTGTTTTAGATGGTGTTTGGGAAAAAATATGCTACGCGAGCCATTGGCCGACTGCATCGGTCCTGCCTCGGTCGGCCCATCCTCAGCGTACCTTCGGGTGCGCCTCCGGTGGGCTTCAGTCGGCAGGCCCGCCTCGCTACGGCCACTGGCTCGCTCGCCGTTATTTTTTTCCCAAACACCCTCTTAACCGGCAGTACAAATAAAGGAGTAGAACATGAAGTTGGTATCGTTTACTTTGGTCAACACGTGTTTTCTTTTGTTTTTGGCGTCATGCGAGCCGCCGCTGGCCCCGCCGCGCCCGCCACCGCCGACGGATGGCCAGTGGCTTGTCTACACCCCGGTCTATTTTCGGTTTGATGCTCCTGACGTGTCAAAGTGGATCGGGGGTATTTTCGACGACCACCCCGCCGCATTGCAATTGCGCCCGCATTTGGCCGCCACGTTGGACGGCACGGACGCCCAAATATCGTTATACCGCGGAATCACAACCAACCATCTGTTGGTGAGAACAGCCCGAAGTTGCCGAAGTACTGCCGAACCCACTTGTACGTTCGCTGGAATCGCGACCGGCAAACAAGATCTGGTTGCGGTTTGGGGAGAAATCTGGCGTGCAGTTCCCGAACAAGAGCCGGAAGTGGAGTTTTTGCTCGCTTCGCTGTCGGGGGAAACCTCACAGGTTCTAACCCTGGACCGGTGGAAAAAAAACGACATCGTATGGGGAATCCACCCCCACGGTGCTCCAAGGACGGGTGACCTTTCGAATCCTTGTTTGCCGTTATCCGCTGCCTGTCACGCCGGGCAATCCTCTATGTGTGATCTTGGTGTGTGGGGCACTTGCGGCGTTCTCTATGACCATCCCCAGGCGTTTGTTGTTTGCGCTGAATGGGTGTTGAACCACTGTCTAATCCGTGGGGGCGTACACGGGATCGCCCCGGACTGTAACGCGGTTCTTCAAGAGGCGGGATGTACGTGGAATTCGTTGGCCCATGGCGCCTTTCCCCCCCAACAGGATTGCGCGGCGCCCGAAGATCCATGTGATTTTGCCGGCGATGGCTTATGTGAATTTCCCACCAGTGCCCACCCAGACGAAATCGCCGATTGCAACGGGTCGTTTGTCTCCCGCTGTTGCCAATCCGCAGACGACATCTGCCATTGGGGTAACGATGGTAGTTGTGACTGCGGGGGTCTCACGTCGTGGGATTACGACGACTGTTTGTCTCCCTATGGTGAGATGTCGGGCGGTCTGGCCGCTCAATATTGTTGGTGGGGCAATTCCGGTGGTCAGCCAACAAAGGCCTGTGCGACAGCCTGTGAGCTGAATCCAGCAAGTTGGGAACACATCCAGATCATTCAAGGAAACCAACTGGCGAATAATGGAATTTGTGAATGTTCGACCGTTTGCTCCTATGGTTCCTATTGGGATCATGCGGATTGTGATGTTGATCACGATGGAATTTCGAACGGTTGCGACAGTTGCATCACGCAAAAAAACACCGGAGTCGACACCGACGGCGACGGGCTGGATGACATTTGTTCACCAGACATCGATGGGGACGGTATATTGAACGGAAACGACAATTGTGTTTATCACCACAACCCCAACCAGGAAAACAATGATTACGACGGGATCGGGGATGTTTGTGATTCCGATGATGACAACGACGGTGAACCGGACGAGGCCGACAATTGCCCCACGATATACAATTCCAGCCAAGAAAATATCGACAACGACCCATTCGGGGATCTTTGTGATACCGATATGGATGGAGATGGAATTCCCAACGATGCGGACAATTGCCCTGAAGTAAATAATTTCGACCAATGGGACTTCGACAAAGATGCCATTGGGGACGTTTGTGATTGGGATGACGACAATGACAAGAGAGCCGACGAAATCGATAACTGCCCGTTTGTCTGGAACCCCGACCAGGCAAACCGCGACATGGATCGCGACGGCGATGTGTGTGACCCAGACGACGATAACGACGGCGTACTCGACGTCGATGACAACTGTCATTTTACCCACAACCCCCGTCAAGAGGATCTCGACCTGGACGGCGAAGGTGACATATGTGACGAGGACTGGGATGGCGATGGTGTCGTCAACGGCGTTGACGGCTGCCCATGGAATACCAACGTCAACCAAGAGGACCTGGACGGCGACGATGCGGGCGACATCTGCGACGGGGATATCGATGGCGACGGGGCACCCAATCGCCTCGATAACTGTGTTTGGACCTACAATCCAGCCCAACAAAACAACGACGGTGATGACATTGGGGATGCCTGCGATGAAGATGACGACAATGACAAAGTTTTGGATTTGATAGACAATTGTCCGTTTTCCCCCAATGTGTATCAAACCGATTTGGATCACGATGGATATGGCGATGCGTGCGATGGGGATACGGACGGGGACGGGATATACGACACAGTGGAAGCGGCGCTTGGCACGTCACCGCTTCTGATAGACACCGACGGGGATGAATTTGGCGACGGTGAAGAGCTGGTTTTGGGTTCCGACCCCCTACGTGCCGAGGATTACCCAGGCCACCCTCGGCACTTGCCTCCAGCACGGATGGAAAACGGTGGATGTTCGGCCACGCCATCTCCGCCGTTGGTGTGGGGGCTGGGATTTCTTATCGCGGGTTGGGTATTCTTCAGAACCCGACGCCCTCTTTGGCTTTTAGCCGGCGTATTGTTGTGGGGATTGCCCACCGCACGCGCAGCCGATCTCGTGGGGATTTTGAGCAACCCCATCACCTTTGGCCACGAGCACGTCGACGGAACCGAGGTGCCGAGCGCGGTATCCGGTTTTGTGGGAATCCAATATCGGTATATGCGCCTGCCGCTGTATGTGGACGATGGACAAGGAAACCTTTTGGAACCGGTGATCGACGGCGACCATACCATGACCGTTACCGGCGGAATCGGTTTGGGCCACGGAATGGCGATCGGTTTCGCGTTTCCGTTTTCTGTCCACCGAATCGTCGGTCCGGCCTATCCCGAACTGGATGGCCCCGGTTTACACGACATTCCCATATTTCTTTCCATGGAGTTGGTTCGGCACCGTGAACTCTATCCCGGGTTCGCGGTTCATGTGGATTTCACCCTGCCCACCGGCGACCCGGAACGGTCGACTGGCGCGACGGGCCCCACCGCGTCATTCAAAGCCGCGGTAGATCTGCCGGCCAACCCCTGTTTGCTCACCATCAATGCCGGGGGCCGTTACATGCCCAAGGAGTTGTTTGAGGGCAAATTCATCGGTTCGGAACTCTTAGGGGGCCTCGGAGTCCGCTGCAAAATTCCCCACACTCCGTTCAGTTTGGGTGTGGAAGGAATCGGCCGTTTATCCATTACCTACGGTCCCGAACTGACCGGTCGCAGCGCCGGACGGTTGGAAGTGGCCTTGGGATCTTTCGATTTGGGTGTATCGGCAGGCGCCGACGTCGGCGACGCATTTGGTGCGCCCATGTGGTTTGTCAGTCCATTTATTCGATTTTCGCAGGTAATGCCGGAAATCGACGAGTCCAACAAAGACAAGGAGTAGTCATCATGATAACAGCGAACAGTCAACGATTTGTGTTTGGCGTGTGGTCCTGGATCGGCATGTGGATGGGACCGATTCCCACGGCCCGCGCCGATTTTGGATGGCCTTACGACGGCATCTACATCGAACTCCCCGACGCTGACGTTTGCGGTGGATACCGATTGCCCGAAGACATTCCCGATCCGACGCCCAATCAACGCCCCGATGGTGTGTGCGGTAATTATGCCGGGGCGTATCGTGCCTACCACGTCAACACGGGATTTTATCCCTTTGTTGTGGTCGATGGAGAGGTCTCGGTCCGCTCAGGGGCCGGCCCTGATTCGGTGGTATTGGCTGTGCTGAAGTCGGGGGTAGAATTCGCCTTGGCGTCGATCCCGGTCAACTATGCTGGAGGTTGTCCTGATTTTCCCAAAAACAAAACAAAGGAGTGCAAAAAATCTGCGAACAATAAAAGCTCCTGCGCATCCGATTCTCCGCCGCTGCGCAACGCTTATGTGAGTCCCCTCGGTGAACGATATTACTGGGGTTATGTGAATGGGGCTGCCGGTCAGTCGTATGGGTGGTTTTTGTGGGACCCCCAAAAAATGAAATTTGCGGGCTTCGGGGATCCGGTCGACCCTCACCGGTGTGCATGGGGAAAGTCGGGAACGGACTTTGAAGTGTTGGAAATAGCCGGAGAGGAACTTGCGCCTTGTTGGAAAAAAGTACCCGTAAATAAAAAGAAAACCCAGTTCGCCACGTGCACGTTCGGGGATGACGAAGACACCACTCCAGACAAACGCACCTGTGCTGACGGCAATTTGTGCGGAGAGGGGGCGGATGACTGTGGGGTGGATTGTTTGGGTCAAGGTGCCGAAAAGCTGGACGGGTCCGCAAAAAAAGTTGTGTCGTTACCCAATTCCAACGTTTTGAAAACATGCAAACGGGAAGACGGCAAGTGGGTTTGTTCCGACAAACACGACTGCGCCGATGGGAAATGCCGGTGGCTTCTCGCGGGATGGAAGGGCGCTTGGAGCAAAAAACAGCAGAAGTGGGTCTGGAAACGTATTCAAAAGGTCACAACTGAGTTCCAAGTCTTTTGCCACGGGGCGTATCTCCATTGGGCCCAAACCTCCACCAAGAGTACGTGGCTTCACTGGGGCACCGAGGTCAAGTTGTTGTACAAAAGCCGCGACGCCCGAGGTTTTTGGTGGGTCTTCGTGGAGGTGACGTCCCCACAAACACCTACCGAAGCGGGTCTTCGTGGGTGGATTCAAGAGGACTTTTTGGAAAACAAAACGAAGGACCAAGGAAAATACTGTAAGGCGGCCATGGAGGATCCCAAGTCGTTGGCTGCCAAGAACTGTTATTGCCAAGGCACAATGGTGGCCGGTCCCTTACAGCTCATGGGGGTTGACGATGATGGGGACGATGATGGGGACGATGATGGGGACGATGATGGGGACGATGATGGGGACGATGATGGGGAATGGGGGGAGAGCGATGAAGAACCACCTGTTGCGGAAGGGGCCGGTGGGCCTTGTACCGATTGTGACGATTGCGACCCTGGAACCCTCTGTTGGGCCAACTGCTGGGGTTGGGAGGGCAAATGTTCCGCCGATGGCACAAAACTACTGGAGTGCAACGGGTTTTCGGTGGACATCATCGACTGTGGCGCCGTAGGAATGAAGTGTGTTCTGGATGAGGACGGGTGGGCGGATTGTGATGGTCCGCTCTCTGGCGGTCCGCAAGAGGGCGGCCAACAGGGGGAAGAAGGGTCGTCCGACATCCAAAAGTGCCTCGACTGGGAAGAAAACGTATCAACCGATGCTACGCCGCTTACCCCCAAACCCACGTATACCAGTTGTTGCGGTCCAAGTGAAGCCAAGGGATGTGCCGATGCGTCGTGCAAAAATTGTGTGGCGAACGCGGCAAAAGCGGATCTTTTTGGCGAATGTAACCCTGCGGAAGAATGGTCCACAGATTGTGTTTACTTAGCCGATACCCAATGCGTGAACCAGTGTGGATGTGGTGCTTATCCAGTGGAAAGTGGCGGAAGTTGCTGCGCTGAACATTGTGGTCCGGGATGTCTTAGCGCCCCGTGTGCCGCTTGTGTGGGAACCGTATTCCTATGGTGTCTTACCGAGAAATGGGACCAAGGTTGTGTGGATGTGGCCAAGAATCAATGCGCGACCCAGTGCCCCTGTACCGTCGTTCCTCCGGACGATGACCCACCTTGTTGGTGCAGTACGGAGGACGAATGCGCCGATGGCTGGACGGACGATGAATGTTTTGATTGGATAGCCGCACAATGCGGCGGAGCCTGCGGGGAGGATCCCTGCGGTGTGTGTGTCTGTAATCACGAAAAAAAATGTTGTGACGACTGGCCGGCTAGTTGTGATGACACCATGGAACAGCAGTGTGCCGTCGAATGTGAGTGGGAGGACGAAGACCCGTGGGAAGACGAAGACCCATGGGAAATGGAGCCCTGCGATGAATGTATTTGTTCTAAGATGCCTCAGTGTTGTGATGAGGCGGATGAGGACGAGGGGTGGCCGACCGCATGTGATGAGCTGCAGGACGGAAGTTGCGCGACGGTGTGCGAGGAGGGAAGGGGCCTTGGGGAAGACCGTTGTGTCGATCCTGCAGACGGATGCGAGGCCTGTGTTTGGAGTCATGATCCCGCCTGTTGTGTGGATACCGAAGAATGGTCTGATCACTGCTTTGCGGTAGTCAGGGACATGTGCCCGGAAAAGTGCGCCCTGCAGTCCGACTGCGGCATACCCACCGATGACTGTGACGCTTGTGTGTGGGCAAAAAATACGGCCTGTTGTGAAGACAACATTGCGGGTTCGGTAACGTGCCAAACCCTGCGAACAGAGGATTGTGCGGAAGTGTGTGGGGATACGAATGAAGATGAGAATGCGGAAAAACAGACCGAAGGCAAAGGAGCCGGTTCACCGACAGGGGATCGCTCAGAAACCGACCCGAACGCAGGTAGCTGTGACTCGCCCACAGCCTATATGTTTAAGTTCGGCACCGATGCCTGCGGTGGGTGGGACTACAACCCAAATCCACCCGAAGAAGACGATTCCGACAACACCGGGTGTACCGTCGGCGCCCACCCAGGATTGGGCTGGATATGGATCGTCGGGTGTCTATTGTGGTGGGCTCAGAGGATCGGCTTCAGGCCAAAAGTGACCCTGAGAAAGCTAATTTAGCGCTGAATTGGCCGGGACCCGACTGAGACCATATCGAGCGTATGACGCACCCACGGGCATGGCCAAGGCAGCCTAAATTAGCCGAACAGGGTTCACTTATCTATTTCCGCTGACCCTCTCAGTCGCACTATCTGACTCGTAAAGTTTGGCGCGTACCGCTTCACGTCGTGCTGCAGCCGTTGTGATGTCGACTTCATCGTTGGCCATGACGGCCTCGGACAACGCCACACCGACCTCGGCTTCGCCCACTGCTACCACCGCGGCACCCGCCCGTTTTAGCGCGGGTGCGGCGCGTAGGTGGGTGCAACGTGCCAGTACCCGCAGGTCCGGGTTGAGTATCCGCGCCTGTCTGACGATTTCGGCCGCGTCTTCGACATCGGCGCTTAGAATGAGGCTTCCGGCTGTGTGGATACCCGCTTCCTCCAGGGTTCCTGAACGCAGGACGTCACCGTAAATGGCGGCAATCCCGTCTGCCTTCATTTTGCGTACGGTGTCCAGGTTCAGATCGATCACCGTCACGGTCACGCCACGGTCCGTAAGCAGACTGTAGACGATTCTCCCGACTGGCCCATATCCTACCAGGATACAGCGGTTTGGATCGATCGCGGGCCGTTCTTTCTCGGACGGTGGGGTGGTATTCGGTGCTGCGGACGTGACTTTGCGTGTCCAGCGGTAAATCGTGGGGTTGAGGGAAATCGAGATGATCGAACTGGCGACCAGAGCATTCCACCCGGCATCGCTGAGGAGCCCCAGTTGCCGGGCCACCGTTCCCAGGATGAAGCTGAATTCTCCAACCTGCGAAAACGCAGCGCCGACCGGGGCCGCGGTCGCCATGGGCACGCCGAGAAGACGCATCGTCCACAACGCGGCCAGCGGTTTTCCTACGACAACAACGACGAGAACGGTCAAAATCAGGTGAGGAACCTGTAAGATACTCAGGGGATCAAAAAGCATCCCCACCGACACAAAAAAGAGTACAGCAAACGCGTCCCGCATGGGTACCGCATCTCCGGCCGCCCGGGAGGCGAATTCGGACCGGCCGACCGCGAGCCCAGCAAGGAAGGCGCCCAGGGCCATGGATACACCAAAGATTTCCGCTGATCCGACGGCGATACCCACGGCAAGAACCAGTACCGCCAGTGTAAAGAGTTCACGTTGGCGTGTTTTTTCGATTCGCTCAAGCGCGAACGGGATCACCCACTTACCCAAAACAACTACCACCGCGACAAGCCCAACGACTTTCAAACCGGCAAGCCCGAGCGCAACCCCAGCGCCCTGATCGTGGTTTTGCCCAAACAGGATCGGCAGCAGCAACAACAAAGCGACCGTGAGAAGGTCTTCCACCACGGTCCAGCCGATTGCAATGTGGCCGATTGGTGCATGCAAATCGTGTCGTTCGGCAAGTACCAGAGCCATTACCACTGTGCTTGCAACCGAGATACCCATCCCCAGGATGATTCCCGACGTCCAACTCCAACCAAAAAACGTCAGCAACGCTGCGAGCAGCAATGTGGATGCAGTGCTCTGCATCAGTGCACCGGGGACAGCCACACGCCAGACCGCGATCAGTTCACGAAGATGGAACCGCAGCCCAATGCCAAAAAGGAGCAAGATGACGCCTATTTCCGCGAATTGCTCCGCAACAGCGCGGTCAGCAACAAATCCGGGAGTAAACGGTCCGACCAGCACTCCGGCCACCAGGTAACCCACGATAGGGGACAATTTGAGGCGGTGGGCAACAAAACCCAATACCAGGGCCACTGCGAGCCCCCCGGCGAAAGTCAATAGGATTCCGATATCGTGCATTTTTAACTCCAACTTTGGGTTTGTAAAAAAAGTGGGGCGCGGCTTGTGGGCGTGGATTTGGTGGCGGGTTGGACTCGAAAAAACCGAGTCATAGCAGCAGTATAGCGCCCGGTTTTTCGGAACCAAGCCGCCCCAAAGCCACCGCCAACAGGCCAGGCAGCTTTTTTTTCACAAGCTGCCGGTGGTTTTCAGAAGGTAGACGCCAAAGCCCATGGTGTGGCGACCCCAGCGAAGCCAGGCATCTCTCCACGCCACTTTGCCCAGCCGACGAAAGAATGTCCATTCGAATGTGTCCCATTCAGCATCGGTAGCCGTAATAGCATGTAAACAGGTGAATCCAGAGGACTCCATGGCCATGACGTTTTCCAGATGCGTCCGCTCAATCCCGCTAAACTCACCCAACAGAGCTGCGTATTCGGGGGCCGGTTCACATCGCCGAAATCCTTCTCCGACAAGCATCCACCCCCCCGATATAAGATGGGGAGACAACGTATTCAAGGCATTTGGCAATGCCTCCGACCCGCGCCCGAAGGCATGGGTTGCCCCCAAACATACGGCGAGGTCGATTTCATTGGGGATTAGCCATGTGGTTGCGTCCCCACAGACAAACCGGCCTTCCGGGCAAGCAGCACTGGCCGCCGCGATACATTCGGGTTCGTGGTCGATACCAACCAATCGTAGCCCTCTGCCGGCTAACCCCGTGAGTAACGCGCCGTTACCACAGCCGATGTCGGCCACCAACGCACCTTCGGGAAGTGGAACAATGCGGATTACGTCCAGTATGCGACTCAAACCGATGGGACTATTGAGACTCACATCCACGCCGATCTACCGTCAATCAAGATACCGCCGCAGCCAAACCAGACGCCCCGTGCATACGGTTTGGTCCCGGCATGTTGCGTATACCCTAACGAATTAAGTTAAACATAACAATCATGGGTGTAAGTTTGTGAAAACGGTGTACTCCCCATGTTCATCCCCGCCGGGCCGGGGGCTCGCCTCGGTGCGGCTCCGATCCGCGCGTCCGGAATTTGTCGACGTTTCGGCGATCTCGCTACGAAGACTGGTAAAAAATCCGAACTAACGCCCGTCGGTGGTTGGGTCGGCGAGTACAACCTGGAACCTGTTGAGCAAAATTTTGGTGGGTGCGCGTACTTCCGGAGCAAGTGTAAACAGATACCGCCACGTTCCTTCCGCAACCGTTGCCATGGCCTCACGAATCGGGCGCCACCGGTCTGCAAACCCAAGTTCGTCCAACAGATCCCGCCCTTCGGCGGCGTGGCCTCGGTGGGCGATCTCCTGAAACAACCGTTCGATGTCGGGCCAGCACTTCTCCAGGAAATCGGGGTCGGCGGCGGTCAACATCTGCCGTATGACAGTGGTGGCGATGTCCCATTTGTCGGCGGCGGTGAAAACACACGCGGCGGTGTGTAGGTAGAACGGGTTGCGGCCGCCCTCCGCGAATAGGCGATGGGCCAAGGCGATGGTTTCGGTATCTATGGTGCCACGAACAAATTTGGCCCATGCGATACCGTTGGGGGGGATCAAGGACTTTGGGTTCAGTTCCATTGCTTTACGATACGCGTCTTCCGCTTCTGGATACGTGCCAGTGCGCTTCGCCAGGAGGGTACCCAGAGCGATCCACGGAGGAGCAAGTCGTTCATCTAGCGCGATGGCTTTACGAAATGCCTCTTCGGCTTCTGGGTATCGGCCGAGGTGGGCCATTAGGAGATTTCCCAGGTTGACCCACACAGAAGCATCCCGTTCATCCAATGCGATGGCTTTACGAAATGCCTCTTCTGATTCTGGGTATCGGCCGAGGTGGGCCATCAAGAGATGTCCCAGACCGTTCCACGGATAAGCAAACCGTTCATCTAGCGCGATGGCGTTACGATACGCCTCTTCTGCTTCTGGGTATCGGCCGAGATGAGCGGTTAGGAGATTTCCCAAGTTGACCCACAGACAAGCTGCCCGTTCATCCAATGCCAATGCGATGGCCTTACGATACGCGTCTTCCGCTTCTGGGTACCTGCCGAGGTGGATCAGTAGAAGATTGCCCAGCTTGTTCCAATCCTCAGCCGCCAGGTCGCCATCCATCCATGTTTTGACCAACGGCGCCAGATGGTCCCAATCCTCAGGCGGTGCACCACGGTCCAAAGCCGCTTTCGCTGCAAGTACCACCAGACGGGGTACCCGCGTCGATTTCGCGGCCTCCGCCAGCTCCGCGAACGTAATGTCGTCGGGCAGTTCCCCCCGCGAATCCAGCGAAACGAGGACCAGCGCGGGAGCATCGAAAACGACGGCGGCGGCCCGTGCACCAGCGATGTCGCCCAGCACCTCCATATAGCCCTCCTCAAAGGCTCGAGCTACTGCATCGAAGAGGTCACCGAACCGACCACCAAACTCTTGCCGCTCTCGTTCAAGGACCTGCTTGGATTCATCTCGTTGTTGGGCAGAGATGTTGCTAAAATCGCGAGCGACTTCCCACTTTTGGCGAGCCGATAACGACACCGACCGCGCCAACAGCGGCCAAAAATCTTTCCCCGCTCCCCCCGACCAGGTGGCATCCGTTGCTGCTTCCAGTATTTCCCGCGCATCTTTTAGGTATTTCAGCCGTTCGGCGCGGCTTTTCAGGTGTTGACCCTCACCATCGAAATCCAAAATCGCCGACAACTGGGTGCGGGTTTCACCTTCGGCCAGTACGCACCGAATCCCTTCCAGTTCCAACGCGTACCGTAAAGACCCTTCATCTACTGCATCCGCCAATGCAAACGCGTATTCGCCGCGGCGGTGCCATCCCCATTCCTGGGTAGCCGTTGAAACACCACAGAGTTGACTCCGCGCCATTTGCGCCAAATCCTGCGGTGCATGCAATAGCCGCATAAATTCCACCAGCCATACCAACTTACGCCTCACTCGGCGGTTGGCGCGCATCAAATACCAGATGTTAAAAAATCGCTCCATCAGGCTATAGGCCAACCGTTTCCCGGGATAATATTCCACCTTTTCGATGATCCCCTGTTTGGCCAAACGGTCCAGTTGAGCGCTTATCTGGTTGGCCTCCATCCGCAGTGTTGCTGCAAGTTGTGCTGCAGTCACCGGATCCCAATGGATGGCCACGGCGTCGACAATACGTTGGGCTTGAAGCGAGAGGGCCTCAAACCGTGCTTTGTACAGCGGCGTACACTGGTCCAAAAGTCGTTCCAGGTCCGAACGCACATCCCCACGTTCCGCCCCCCGGGCCAACACTTGAAACAACAACACCACCGTGCGGGGATTGCCACCCGTGAGCACCCGCAACGCTTTGATGCGCCCTGGGTCCCGATCCAAAAGCTGGGCCACGGATTCGGCGGACCAGGTCGTGGACAGTTGGCGCAGCACGGCAAAGGTTTCGGGTTCGTCTAGGGAATCGAGCCGATGGACCTTAAAAAAATCATGAAACGGCTGATCATACTGAAACCCCACCTCCAGCGCCGCCGCGGTCATCGCGCCCAACATCATCAACGTGGGTTGGGTGGAAAGCACCTCCCGCAGCGACCACGCGGCTTTGACGTCGATCCGTTCGAGCACCTGGTCCATGTTGTCAACCAGCAACAACAGGCGCCGACCCGTATTGCGGGCTACGTCCAACAGCAGCGTCAACGCCTCTACTTGCCGACTGTGTTCATCCACGATGGCCTGTACCCGGGCGGCGGTTTCGTCCAACCCCCGAAATGCACCTTCGAGACCCCGTTGCTCCAGCGCGTCTCCCAACGAATCGACACAGTTGAGCCAAAAATCGGACAGTGCCGCAATATTATACTGCTCTTCCGGAAAAACCAGCGGGAGCCATAAGGCGCCAAGCTCGGGGTCGTCGTCGATAGCAAACCGCAGACGACGTAAGAGCGTGGTTTTACCCATACCACGATGCCCCACCAACAGGCGGTGTTGAGGAATTCCATGGGTTTCACGGCGCAGTTCCGCAAGCAAACGATCCAAAAGGCCTTGGCGGGCGACAAATCCGGCGATGAGTTCCTGTTTGCTCAGCAAGTCGGGATTGTAGGTCGCCAGACCATATAAAGGTTGTTCGGTGTTCATCATGGCAAAACCCTCCGGCGCCAATAATCGCGGATAAGGGGCGAACGAAACCGGTACTGATGGTTTTCGTCGGTAAGATAACCATCGCTCACGAGAACATCCAGCAGGTAATTTAAGCGGGATTCACCGGTCGATAACGCGGCATTGGCGCCGGTAACACTATCCAAAACCAGTTGTAATTGGTCGTGGGATGTGGCCGAATCCGCCTGTGCGACGGTGTTGAGCAATACCATCGCGGACCGTGCTTCCGTCTGTCCCAATTCGTCGTGTAAACGTTGTACCCACCAGTCAAAATAGGCGCGGTTCGTGGTTTTCAATAATGATTCGTATACGTTGTCCACGAGTTCTGGGGTTGGTGGTGTGTCCTCATTGCACGATTCCCGCAACTCAGCGAAAAGCAATTGGATATGAAACGGAATCAGCCAGCCGACGCGTTTTCGAATGTGTTGGCGCACCTGGTCATCCAGGGGAATCTGGTAACTTTCGCTAAGTTTGATAAGGAATCGATCCGCGACATCTTCGGAAAACGGCCCCAGGGAAACCATGGCCAAGTCATTGATCGCATCGCCCATCCGTTCGCGTCGCGCCACCGAGTCGAGACCCACGGAGCCGCACAGGATCCATCGAATTTCCGAGGAGAATCGTATGTCGAGGCGGAGTTCGCGGAACCAGTTCAGAAACGTGCGGGCGCGTAATCGGCCATTGTCGCCCCTGAGAAGGGATAGGACAAAGAGGGGCATTTCGTCGACCATGATAAGCCACCGCCCGTCCAATTGCGCCAGTGTGCGCGCAAAGGACTCGCCGATATGTTTCCAAGCATCGACACTTTCGGGGGCGATTTCCAACCCAAACCCCGCAACCGATACCTTCTGGACCTTTCGTAACATCCCCTTGAGTGGCCCGTCGATGAGTTTCGTCATGAGCCCACTACCCTGAGGATGATCCAAAACTGCCCCAAACAACGCCTCCACAAATTCCTTTTCTGTCACCAGATCCGACACCGACAGATAACCCGCGAAGAATCCATGGGTTTCGGCTGTTTGCTGCATTTTGCGAAGCAACGAAGTTTTGCCGACCCGCCGCGGCGCCAAAAGAAGCACGTTGTCAGTGTCCAAACGGCGCCACAATCGTTTCGCGATGTCGTCACGGTCAAAAAAGTTGTCGCCCTCGGCGGGTATTCCAATCAGATTTTTCATCATTTGGGACCTCCGTGTAGCCGGGTAGTTGTCAATCCCGAGCCCTATGGTCTACGACTCCTACCACAGCGTATTTCGCAACACAATTGTTGCGCAACAAATTTGTTGCGAACGGGGTGTTGTCGATGGAGATCGAAAAAAGTGCAGGTGTGGGGTGTTAAATAGGGTTCGCTGGGAGCAAACCGGAATAACCATCTTGCGATGCCGGGTCGATTATGAAAACACCGCCGGGCCGGTCAATCGAAATTTGCGGAATGGTGGACTAAGGTGGCTGGCCGATCACGTTATCCCCATCGCCCACGCAGCGTTTCCGTGGTATAACACCAATGAGGAACCGTTGGCGCTCGGACCATCCGGCGGCCTGAGAGGGCCAGCGGAAGTAGATAAGTGAACAGTGATTGGCTAATTTAGACTGCCTTGACCACGCCGCTCGGTGAGGCATAACTTTGATATTGCCTCAGTCGGGTCCCGGCCAATTCGGCGCTAAATTAGCTTCCACTGGGTCACTTTCAGCTTGAAACAGCCTCTTTGAGAGTAGGAGTGATTGGAATATGGGACGTTGGGTAACTTGGGGGAGTTGGATGATGGCGATTGCGCTCCAGGCCTGTGCGGCCCAGACCCCCGCCGTGCACGTGGGCCGTTACGAGTCCATCCCGTGGGGATTTTCGACCAATACGTGGTGGGTTGAGGGGCCGACTGGGGTTGTGCTGATGGATACGCAGTTTTTGCCGTCTGCGGCCGTCGACGCGGTTGAAGTGGCCGAAGCCTATACCGGCAAGAAAGTGGTATTGGCGTTTGTCCTGCATGCCAACCCGGACAAATTCAACGGCGTCGGGGTGCTTGCCGAGCGCGGCATTCGTGTGGTCACTTCCGAGCAGGTCCGAAACCGTATTCCCGAAGTTGATGCCCTGCGGAGAACCTGGTTTTATGACCGATACAAACCCGATTATCCGGAAAAGCTCGTGTTGCCGGAATCGCTGGGCGACCAATCCACGACCATCAACGCCGCCGGGTTGTCGTTTCGGGTCGTCGTGACGGGGCCCAGCGTCAGTCGCGACCACATCGTGGTGCAGGTGGGGGACCACGTGTTCGCCGGCGACATCCTGGCCAACAAACACCATGCGTGGTTGGAACTGGGGCTAGTGCCGGAATGGTTACGAACACTCGACGAGATCGGCCACATGAACCCCAGGCACCTTTACCCCGGGCGGGGACACGCCCAAGGTCCCCAACTTTTAGAAACTCAGCGGGCATACTTACACGACTTCGAAAACGCCGTTCGAAGAGCTCAGGGCCAACAGCCGTGGAGCGATGAGGTCAAAAAACAGATCGTCACCGAAATCGAAACCAAATACCCGGGTTATGGAAACCCATTTTTTATCAACCGCGGGGTCAAATCCGTTTGGGATCGGGGGGAACTCGATGGGGTCGAAAAACGGTAGTTTGTAATAGGGGGAAGTGTAAGTGGCCCGGGGGGATTTGGAGACGGAAGATAAAGAAAAGACCGCTTTTCTTAGTGGTTCTTTGTACCCTTGGAGTTTCGGCACATTCCGGGGCTCAGAGGCACGCTGAGGATGGGCCGGCCGAGGCAAAATTGGCGTCGTGGGTCGGCGGTTCGCGTAACGCATTTTTTACCCAAGCATCCCCTAAGACCTGTTTTGCTTGCTGTCCAACCGCCGCCAAAACAATATCTTCCAGTTGGCACCCGTGTACTGGAAAGAAACACGGGAGAGACCGGCGGTGAAAGCCCAACTCGAGAAAAACCCGTTCCGCCGCGTCAACGATGCCTACGTCGGCACAATTGGGGAACCGGATGTCGCGAAAAAAATGAGGTAGACGATCCCATCAACGACATGGTTCGTTGAATGGGTACCCACTCGGCGAGAACTTCTTCATGAGTCAGAGACCTAATGATTTTATTGTCATTTCTCTACATCGCCATTATCTGCAGTCTGGCTTGCGCGAAGCCGCCGGCCCAGGATTATCCAAGCGGTTGCGGTGACCAGCGGACCAGACCAGACGATTATTCCATGAGGAATTACTGGGAACAGAATGGCGGCTGCTCGATCCAGCCCTAGGGCAGCGAACACTGCGAAGGCACAGGTCTCCAAGAAAAGGAAAAACGTTCGCGTGTTGGTCACTCTACGAGAATATTGATGGCGAATTCCTAGCGCCGCGACGCGTCCATTGACGATTAACGCGATCACCGCAGCGCTCAGGACATACGTCCCTACCATGGCACCGACGATTGGAAACGAGAGCACAATTTCGTTGGTTGTCCAGGTCGCAGCGGCGGGCACTTTTCCGGGGCCGGTAACCAGGGCATCAACGCTGACGGCCCAAACTAGTCCTAACGTTGGAAAACGCGGCTCCAGGTCCTTTGAACCCGCAGCCGAGACACCTTCTTTGGGAGTTTTGAGTGCGTTGCGGTAGGCGTTGAGTGACAATAGAGCCATTAGTGCTGCTGCAACCAAGAACACCCCAGCTCGTAACGTATCATAACTGAGGAGAATCCAGCCGCCCACAAACCCGCAGAAGGGAAACAGCCAATGGGTAAGGCCGACAGCCCCCGACCATCGCCAAACCACCGCCCAGCTTGAGAAGCGATTGAGTTTTGCCAGAGTTACGATCACTGCATCGGCAGCAATACCAGTGGCGATCACCAAATTAATGAAGATGTATTCGATCACAGGCCAGTCGTTGAATCGGTCAGGGTCGTGCGACCAGATTTCCAGAGTTTACTCAGTTTATGCAGGTTATACGCCAGGATACAAAGCGTCACGAATCCGAAGGCGCCGACCGCTAACCACAGAGCCCCTTTCGTTCCAGGAAAAACAGCGACTATGAGCACAGCGACCACGGATAGGGCGAACGAGCCGAGATTGAACCAATACTCGAAGATAAATACAGGCTTGGAAATCGTTGGAACATCAGTAGTTTGCGATTTGGAATCGGTTTTTTTCGAACCTGATTTCGGTTGTTCGTCGACAAGTTTGTTGATATATGAAAGGTGGACACCATCACGAATTGCTTGAACTAAGAAGATAAGAGCCCCTGCAATGAACATCGCAGCCATAGAGAGTACTTCGTCAGTCGCGGAAAACCATTTTTGAAGCACCGGAACCGACGCTCCAGGGTGTCCACCTACCATACCCAGTGTCATGCTCCACGCAAATGTACCGAGTTCCAGCCCAATAAATGCGGGTTCCTCATGAGCTCGACGCAACAAGCCCCTGTAGGCGCGAATTGCTCCACTTGCAAAGATCACTGCTAAGAATATCAATGGTGCCCAACCTGTAACCCCCGAAACATCGTCGGGTGCGGTTTTCCAGTTTGCCCAAACGGTTGCGATTGCGGCAGCAAAGATGCCCGACGGTCCATACCAGAACCATAGGTGCTGCCCGGCAGTTCGTTTCGTCAGCAACGTTTTGAAGCACGGTACCGCCATTTTGATGGTAGCGCTGAAGCCAGGCATAGGTGGCCATCGTGGTAGCTGCCAAAGCGTTGTTTCCTCTCTGCGGGTAGTGTGAGCCCGCCATCTGTCGAGAGCAAGGTTTTCGGTTTCGGGCTCATAGAGTCCCTTGGTTGCGGGATTATTGATAACCGGCATGTAAACAAGACTTGCTGGGACCTCACCCTTATCGCCCCGCGGGACCGCACAGCGAACAAACTCAGATTCATGCGTAGCGACCAATATTTGGATTTTCTTTCCGAGCCCAGCTTGTCGATCTCCGCTGGTGGTGTCGTTCAGCAAGTACTTGTGGAGATTCTTTTTGGACACGCGATCAAGGTGTAGCTCGGGCTCGTCGAGCAGAAGTAGACCGTTACCGTGTTTTGCGATAAGTCCAAACATCAGGCTCAAAAATATCCGCTGGTTCTCACCAGAACTGAAGAACTTCCCATCCCCGCTGCGCTGCTGGCGGAGTTTGATTTCACTCTGCCCGTCTCTCTCGAAAGTAACCTGTGGCGGGTCGATTTGCGGATGTACACCTTTGCTCAAAGTGTTCCAAACCTTGTTGACATCGTCAGACCACGTCAGTCGCCCTTGATACGCCGGGTCGAGGAGTCCAAGGCGGGCGAGTGTTTTCCACAAGTCGGTGTGCAAATTCTTGGGACTCTCACGGATGTCCAGCCCAACTCCAAAGTCGTACATGTCCGTATTGAAATAAGCGATAAACGGCGCGACCCACGAGTCCGGTCGTGCAGTGCGCAGCACGTGTTGCTGTTGTAAGGGTGAGGGGTAGTGATAATGAAGCTCAACCGTGTCTGAAACTGAGTCTGGAACCGGATTCGGAAGGGTCAGAGCATCACCCGGCGTCAGTTGATTAAACAGGCGCTCAAATGTTGCGTCTTGTGACTCAGTAGGGCGTGACCAAGCAATTAGGGCTTTTAGTGCTACCACGAGCTCACTGGTAGTAACATCATTAGGAGCTTTAGGGGTGATGGAAACGTTCCTAATTGTCCAGTGCTCAGCCATCTTGGTTTCCTTAGCCAAATCTTCTCGCAGATCTTGCGAGTCACTACCGCACAACTCAACGGTAACCGTCTTGAAATCAGCCAAGCCTATGTTGTTAACGAACAGTTTTTTTAGAACCGTCGCCAAGGGGCCGTTCATTGCGTAGGTTAACTGCGTGCTCGTCTTCAATTCGAACTGCACCGCAATTTTCCGGGGTTTGTTGCAATTCGGAGCATATGTCAACACCGGCAGGTGGCCTACTAACGCAAGATACTCCAGCAAACTGGACTTTCCGGACCCATTCTCGCCAAGAATGAACACTCTCGTCTTGGATTTGCTGACGTTCAGCTTAAGTGGCATGTTCCAAGGATACAGGCCATCAAAATCGACTTGGACCAGTTTGAGATAGACGTAGTTTAGGGAAACTTCGGATTGAATCGATTCCGACTGGTTGTGGTACGGTGACGATTTGTCTGATTCGGCGTCATAGCCGTTCGCCCCTGCTGGGTTCACGCCGGTGGCGAATTCTGGTGTGGTGGTGTGGTGAGTAATCTTAGTTTGGGGCGTCGGACCGGGGGGATTTTGTACTGCGCGCAGCACCCGTTCGATCCGTGCTCGGGTTTCTGGGTCTTGTCGAGCCAAGGTCAGTATTTCAAGCGCGACGGTGGCAGTCGGCGCTCCACGTGTAAGATGAGCAACAACTAATCCTGCGTGTCCAATTACACTATCCATCTGTTGGGGGAGCAGTTTCTGTAACCTATCAAACAGTTCGTCGTCATCCATATCCTCACCTTACGTACCGCATCCACGAGCCGTCTCCCCGCCTCGGGAGATTAGGAACCCAGATGAACCAATTCCGAAGCCCAGATAACCACTGGTGCTCCGGTTATAAGAGAAGCCCGGTCAAACCCCGAATAGATCATCACCGCATCCATTTGCACTGAAAGCATTCGACACGGTTGGTCAAGAAATCCTGGAACTCAAACGCCAAGGGCAGCGATTGAGGTGCGGCACCTGGTGGCAATTGTTGAGCAGCCTCCAAAAGTTCTTGTGCCACACAATCGGGCCACTCGGTGGCGATGGCATCGATCCCATGTAAGTGTCGCAAGCCACGGGGAACACCTAAGAGATCACTGGATGTGCCATCCAAATAAACAGAGATCGTGCGGTGAACTTCGTTGGGATCCCGCTTCAGCGTGATCGACAACGCGATTTCCTCGCGGGTGTAACGAGTGTTTTCGATCCGCCGTGAAACAAACACCACACAGGCCCGACAGCCAGCCAAAGCCCTAGGTAATTCCAATTCCCACTCGTCGCCAGGCATCAAACACTTACTGCAAAAAATACGCGACAGTGTGGTGCCAAGGCCAAGATCACCGAATACACCTGTTCCGCCCATTTCGTGTCCGTTCCGGTATGTGCCCAAAACAGGTCCCCTTTTGTTATTGTTGCGATGTCGTTATTTTGTCCCGAATCGGGGTTTGACCAACGAGGTCAAGTGAACCACAAGGTTACCTGTCGGTCAAGCGAGCAAAAATGACGTTCTTGTTCAACTATGCTGTATACGCTGTGTACCAGGTAGGTGGTTTCCTTTTGGGACAAAATAAACACGTCAAGAGTTGGCGAACTCGTAACCGAGATACCTGCCCGGGTTCTGAGTCGGGGTATCCAGACGGTACCTGTTGAGCGCCCAGAGGCTTAAACACGTCGACGCCAATGGAGTTGGCAGCGATGACAAGTTTCGCTTCGTCACACACGACCCTGTCATCCATGCCGACGTTGCTATGCCCATGCCGGGCACGTGGTTTCGGGATACACGATCCGCTTGGGAGCGGAGCCGCACAACAGGCGCCCATGAGCTTGTATGAGCTTCCTATGTATATCGCCGCACTTGGGGGAGGCATGGGCTTTGTCCGCTCGCGAATATTTGGTAAAGCGAACTCCCCAGTGGACGCTATGAGAAAAGCGGAAGCCTGGTTATATAAGAAGTAATTTAACAAACGGAAAGAACACATTATGAATACCGTTTATCGTGCGCTGATGACCGATGGTCTCCTGGGATTATTCGGTTCGTCGTCCAAAAAGGCCCTGACGGACATCACCACGAAAGCCAACCAAGCGAACCATGAGGTGATTTTGTTATCCCAGACACCGTCAATTTGGCTCAAATTCTGATTCAGGTTTTATGCCTTGTCTGCACGCTGGGATTTTGGTCCCCGGCGCCGGGCTATTTGGTGTTTACGCCGGCGATAGAACGACATTCTTAAATTACCGATTATACAAGCCCTGGTTTTTGCATTGTACGATAATCATAAAGCGGGTATTTTTTGTGAGCTTGGTTTGTGAGTCAGCTAGATGGCGGTGTTTTTTTGGGGAATTTCACGACCCAGCCGAATTTGAGCCGGATCGTCGGGAAAAAAACAGTCAGGAATATTCGGATAGTGGCGCAGGGTTTTTGCGGGCGAGACGGCCAACGGCGGCCAGGGCATGGAAATCATCATTTAACACCACACCCCCCTAGCCCTGGTGCCGATGACTTCAGAAATTTGGGATTTGTTTTCAGCTACTTATGTGTCATTGATAATTTAAGCGCCCGCGGGTCTGTCGATCAGCAAGTCGTAAATTCACCGGTGTTGGACCAAGACCGGGATTCTGCAAACACGGCCATGACGACGAAAGGCACAGTAAAACAATAGCTTGTGCTCAAGTCACTGTCATTGGGGTCAAGCCGCCTAGGCTTCGCTGCCGGGCAACACCAACGTTGCCCCATTCGCGGATAGCCAACTGACATTGGGGTCAAGCCGCTTAGGCTTCGCTGCTCCGTCGTGCATTTGCCAAAGATTGCTTTAGTACGATCCCGATCCGGAACACTAAATTAGCTCGATTATAGATATTTCCTTATTTCCGCTGGTGCTTTGTCACATTGCAAAGTCTCGCATAAACGCCGACCTCGGTTTTACGCAACTGACCCACAACTCGTCTGATTGGATCCCAGGGCAGATCTTGAAAGGAACGCACGGAATATGTGATCGGATTCGGGTGGAATACTCAACTCTACCGCGAATCAGGAGAATGCTCTTCCCAATGATGCACTCAGACTACAGCTTCAGAATATCCGAGATCTCGCCCACGACGGTATTCGCTAAGGCATCGATCTTCGCGTACTGCATTGGCACAACATGGCTGAAAACCACGCAGGATACGATTCTCGCAGCCGGAATTCCTAGGAAACGTTGGAGTTGGGCGCAATCGTCCTGGAGGAGAGTCACACGATTGAGGTGCCGCCTGAGCTTGTCCGCAACCCCCTCTACTTCTGCGCCTTGGTAGTCGGACAACAACGCAGCAATCTCCGAGTAGTTTCGTGCCGACGCCAGGTCTTTGCACTCGACTACCAGCACATCTTCGCGGTCCGATCGCCACGCGAGCACATCGACATCCCCAAAATCCCGTTCGACCTTTCGCTGGAGAAGCTCGGGCAAGCGGATGTTCTCCCGAACCTGCCACCCGGCATCCGCAAGCGCTTTCGCAACCTTTGCGTTGAATGTGTGACCTTCGCGTGCTTTGCCCCACCAGTTGTTTCTCATCTCCGTTGTACGAAAAAAATTTTGCTCAAACCTCCCCCTGTAAGCGCCATCCAGGACGTAACGGAAACTTCTTCGCAAGACGCCCGGAGCAACGAGCAACAGTGGGTCCTCGTCATCATCTATTCTCAGAATCGGTCGCGCTGCGAAGGACAGCCGCCGACCAAAACGCCACGGATAGATGTCTTTCGCATGGAACCCGCGGGGTGGTTTGTCCCAGCGTGGGCGCGGAGAAAGAGAAAACTGATCGAGGAATTGTTCGGCTGCTTCTTCGGAGACACCCGCGGCGCACACATGGGTTAGATATGAACTGCGAGTGATCGTGAATATCGCCGACTGAGCGTCAATGCCTTTGTTCTCCAGTGCATCGACCGTGCTTCGTGCCTCATGCAGACTGAATCCCATCTCGGCTTGCCAGATACGTAGGAATTCATCGCTTAGGTTCTGGACGACCTGACTACCGACTTCTGGATCCTCATAGCTCTGTCTTTGCAAAGAGGCGCTGGCGACAAATCCGTCTCCGACCACGCGGCGCAACATCGGTTCAACCACTTCGCACCCAAATTCATCGACAAGGAGTATGTCGCCAAGTGGAGAGATCGTAAGTTCCGGCACGACCGCATTGTAGTGGATTGCGTCCGAAAGGCCACCTAGGCTCACCACAAACGCGGCGCGCGCGATCAACTTGCTCAATTCGATATCCGAAATTCGTTTACCCCCCTCCAGGGGACAGACACACAAGGCGATCTCCGTCAGAATACGGCTGGCGATACAGGCCCCGGCGAACGTGGATAACTCCTCAACACAGGGTTCGATAGTGCTAGGCACAGCCCCATGCAGGCCCACGATAGCCGCCGATGTCCGCCGCCAATACTCCGTCCGCTCATTTGCTTTCTCGATATTGGCCACAAGTCGTTCAAGAGTGGACAATCGGTCGAACGCTTTGAGCATATCGGAGACGTCGGCCAGCAAAGTGTCGACGACCTTTCCTAGGAAAGATGTGCAGGCTTCTCTCCCTTCGATCTTGTTGCTTTGGGCATTTCCACGGACGCGCTGCGCAAGACCGATTCTCACAGCGGCACCGTCGACAATATCGACGGCAACAACGTCTTTGGGCAACGTGTCCCGGACATAATCCATGAATTCCCTTGCCTGGAACAAGTGGAAGCTGCGCGCATCGTCGTTGGTTACGACAAGGGCCGCAACCGTCTCCGCCTCACGCAAGGACCCATCTACGCCGAGGAGATGCAGAAAGGCCCACGCAAGTGTGCGGGTAAATAATCGCTCTGCAACATTTTCAGCGATCTGGAAACCAGCCAGAAAGCCGATATCGAACACCGCCTTGCACGCGTTTGGCTCGTCATGGGGCTCGATTGTGCAAAACCGAACAAGGTCCTGCGGCGTTGGTTTCTGCCATCCTCCTTCGGGCGGATTTCCATCGCGAAACTCGGCATAGACCTTAAGGTTACGCTTTCCGAGGACCGCCCCAAAGCGACGATCTAACTCACTACCGACGCAATGCAGCCAGTGAGACGCCATTTCCCAAAGCCGGTATTGGGTATCGCTTTCGGAGAGGTTGGGCGTCATAACGGACAGCCAGAGTTGGAGCGCACCCTCATACACGGATGTAAGCCTCCCGCGGTGCAGGTCGTCCGTGGAGGCGTATACGCGCAGCGCACTCTCGCTGGTGACGTACAGTTTCGGCCACGGACGGGCGACGTCGTGTCGAATGCCGACATTGTCGACGGCGCCGTGGCGGTCGTGACCGTGATCGGCATCAGCCCGAACTTGCCGGAGAAGGTCGGGGGGGACGTGGATAACCAGGGGCCGCTGGTGCGAAATCTCAACGTCATGTAGTTGCTCGTGCGGCACCAAATGCCCATTATTGCGGCGGACCCACCCAATCAGATTCAAAATTCCGTTGGGATTAACGATGGTGACTCCGGCCTTGGTCACGGTTTCCAGTCCGTCCTGAATTCGCAAGAGATAGCTGGGATTCATGTCAGGGTGCCAACTGAGTCGTACCAGGTCAGCCGCCGATATGTTTTCGAAACGCCAACGCGGGTCATCCGGAGGGCCAACGGTCATGGAATAGCCCTTGCCCCAGCCGCAACCCACAAGAACGACGAGGCCTTTTCTGAAGTTGTCCCGCTGGTCGAAATGCGCGACGGTCTCCTTTATAGAGCGTTGCAGTGTTTCGGCCAGGTCGCCTTCGTCGTGATAAAGGTCCTTGAAGCCACCAACGGAATGTACCTGAACCGACGGCAAGAACAGGTGAAATGAGATGACATAACCCTCATCGACACTGAGGCCAAAAGTCGACCACTGGTGTGCGCCCGCCTTCTTCCAAAAAACTGCCGTCCGCCTGGGACCGCCAAGCAATGGCGTGTCGAAGAAAAGTCTCGAATAGTCGTGAGCAAGCGTGCGGTCGAAGGCTTCGGTCATGCCACTTTGAGCGATACTCGCTATCACGTAATCCCGCAGGGCAACGGAAAGTGCGGATGGAAGTGCAACAACCAAACCTGCTGCGCTCAGTACGATTAGCGGGCAACGATCCAAATAGCTGAGGCCGATCCGTTGCGTGTACAAAGCCGCCTGCATTTGCGGATGAAAAAGGAACGGTTCTAGGTCATCCGGCGTAATGCCGCGCTTATCCAGTTCAGCAAAGGTAATCGTTACACGAGACATGAGCGCGCTACGTTCGGGGAGTACGGGCCGTGGCAGTGTCGAATGGTGCTTTTCAGATCCAAGCTGATAGCGGTGCAGTCGGGACCTTTTGCAAACCATGTCGGAAATGATGAGTAGCGCCCGGACGCTCCTCTTGATTCGCCGAAATTGTCTGTCGTCGGGCATCGTCGCAATGACATCGAGAACACGCTGTGTATAGAATCCGGCGGCCTCCCAAACACCTTCGAGAAGCCGGTAGTCTCCGTCGCTGTCCTGCACCAAAGCAACGAAGACGTCTTCGGCCGCATCTTCGCCCAACACACATTGCGACTTGCCGATCTGGGAAAACCACCGAACGATATCGTCTACATTCGCCCTTTTCCTACCTCGGCAGTGCACGACGGCCAAGGCGACGAGGATTTCAAGGCGAAGGCAATGCGATTGAAGTTCGGGAACCGTCAGGAGACCCGCCAGCATTGGAATGGCAGTAGTGCGGTCGTACTTGGAAAGGTCACGAACAAGCAATCGATTGTCCTGCGCGATTTCTTTGAGGCTGACCGACAACGTCGCCCATCGCATGCGGTCTTCGACGAAGGTTTTCATTCGCTCCCAATCTCGTTCGTTAAATTCGTGAGGCAATTCATTGACCTATTTATTTGTCTGCTGTGCGCTAGGAAGGTGGAATGGCCAACCCGCATTTCTTACGAGCTTACGGGCGGGAGTGCCGAAGCGCAACCAGATTCGGGGATGGTGGGCCGGTTTTGCGCCTTAGCATGGCAGGTCCATGTTGAGAACAAAAATGGTCTACCATCCCCGAAGATGCTCGCGGATCGGCGCCCGTGGCCTCAAGCTTGTGAGAAATCCGGGCTCACACCAAAATGGACCCCGAAGTCAAGACCCCCACTTGCGTCGGGTGAACGCCCAATTTCTGCCCAATCTCATTGCCTGTTCACACACCGCGAATCGCCTCGATCCCAACCTCGGCCTTCAATGGATTGCTAAAACTCCTCCGCCCTTTCTCACTCATGGACCGCTCCTTCGTACTCAACACCCCACTCTTTTTATTTCAACCCTAATCTAGTGTCAGTAATTTGTGGTCCGCTATACTTGGTCGCGGAACCATTGGATCCGGGCGATGCGGTGATCGCCGTGGTCCTGGTGAACGAGCAGATTGACCAGGGCCTCACGCAGCAATGGAAAAAAAGCGGTCTGTGGGCGGGTCGCCAAAATCCATCAGCCTCGAGTGCAAAAGGGTTGGTACAAGTCGCTCGAAACGTTCGAGGAGCACGCGGGTGGCCTGGACGATGTTTCCGTCGATGAGTTCGCGGTCGTTCCAGCGGTGTTCGGGGACGGGATCGGTCGAGTTGTCGTTCAGCAGCCGGAAGTCGACGCGCGGCGGTGGGTTGATACGGGAGACCGCAGCAAAATCGCCACACAGGAGGAGCGCCGCCCGGTCGGACAAGGCAGGTTGTTGGTTTTTAGGAAGACCATGATGTACCAAAAACGTTCGACAGCCGTTTTGCCCGCCAAAAACAGGTACCGAACGCGTTCGGTAGCCGTTTTGTCCGCAAAAAAAGGGTACCGAACGCGTTCGGTAGCCGTTGGGTCGCACACCAAACGGGTACCGAACGTGTTCGGTTGCTGTTAGGTCGCGCACCAAACACCTGGCGAACGCGTTCGGTAGCCGTTTTGTCCGCCAAAAACAGGTACCGAACGTGTTCGGTAGCCGTTTTGTCCGCCAAAAACAGGTACCGAACGAAGCGACCAAGCAAAATCAATGGTTTTGGGGTTGTGACACAGAGAGCTTGTGAAAAAATAGCTGCGCAGGCTTTGAGCGGTGGCTTTTGGCCCCACTGCCCCGAAAAAAACCTGCGCCATATTCCCGATATGACTCGTTTTTTTCCGTGCATCGGGACCAAAATCCCTGCGTCCAAGTCCGTCCCCAACTTTTTTCACAAACTCAGATGGTCAGCTTCAAGACGGAAGTGACCCCGGATGAGCTAATTTAGCTTTGAATTGGCCGGGACCCGGCTGAGGCAATATCGAGTATATGCCGCAAGAAGGGGCATGGCCAAGGCAGCCTAAATTAGCCGACCAGGGTGCACTTATCTATTTCCGCTGACCCTCTCACCGTCCCCGTGAAAAATATCCGCTGGGGTTGATGGTCACCAGCGGGAAAATCGTAATTTAGGGGTCACCTGTCTCCATTGGTAGGGTTGACCCGTATGCCGCAACACCGCTTGGAGTGGTTAAATGGCCGCTTTTCCTGTGTTGGATGCCTTTCGTTTTGTCTTGAGACTCGCTGATACAAACTTGGCACTGTTGTTGCTTTAACAAACTCCGACCGTCGTGAGAACAAACCTACGGCGGTAATATCTATACATCTAAACACAAAAAGGAGTACAAATGCTTACCAATCAGGATCAATCGGCCCAAACCCGCCTTTTTGCCATCAATTTGGCAACCCAAGACCCATCGCGAGTCACCGGAATCATTTCGCTACATCCGGCCATTGAATTTGGCCGGGCGGAGTCTATCCAAGCCGAAAAGGAACTGCTGGAATCCGGAAAGGCGGTTTCTCAGGAGGAACAGGAAGGCAAAGCTGCAACCCAAATCGTCGACCTAGCGATTACCGCAGCCATTGAGGAGTACAACGTGTTGCAGGGAGTCGTGAAGGTCAGCGTGGTTCCGGTGCGGCGCGACGACATCGTGGCGATGGGTCCAATGGAATTCAATCGGCGTAAAGAGTTTGTCGAAGTCAACTTTTCGGCCGCTCCGTCCAAATTGGAGGAAAATGGGCGTGCACGGACCGTCAATTACCTTACCAATACCGTTCAGTCGTGTCTTGAAAGTGAGTACGTGTCCGCCGATGCGTATGGTCCGCTGGCCGCCAAGGTTGAGATTGCCACCCAGGCACTCAACGCGCTGAAAGACGAAGAACTGGACGATGCGCCGCTCCGCAACAAACTGTACGCGTCGCGAGCGAAAGCCGCCCGTACGTATCAAGCGTTTCGATTGTTGATTCAAAGTGCGCTCCAATTTTCTCAAAGCCCCCACACCATCGACCAGTTTATCCTGGCCGAGGTCAAAAAGAGCGCACCGGCAAAATCCCAGGAGGTGGAAACAATCCTCACCCAAGACGCGGCGGCCGATGCAGCATTGACCCCGACTCTTCCCACCACGGTTAGCGCAACGGTTCAGTAAACGACCGCTCGTATCCAACCCACATTTCCTACCGGTACACGCCCCTAATTGCACCTCACAAACCGGAAATTCTCCCCAAAGTCGCCAAGGCTATCCCTGATTCTACCGACAGCTCAACTTGTTCGTGCACAACCTTGTGAGCAATCTGGGCTATTTTTCTTCACAAACATCATGAGTTTGTGGAAAAATGTGGGTGTGAACTGGGAGTTTGCATTTGGAGCCGAATTGAATTCGAGAACGCAGGGCGAGCCCAAATTCGTCCCCCAACAATCCCAAAAATGCGTGCCAACTCGGCGTAAAATCGGCTCAACTATGAGGGTGTTTAAATATTTAAACACCCTCGATGACCATTTTCTGATTTCCGCTGACCCGCTGACGGCGCTGGATGTTTGAATGCTATTCACACAAAGACCGACAAACGTGAATAGTGACTCTCGTTATTCACGTCGGCGTAAATAAGGAAGGTGGTTCCTCCGGCATTCCGCCGGCCTCGCTGGGAGTCCTGATGAGAAATCGTCGGTAACAGGTCCTTGTTTTTCACAAACGTGGAGATTTAAGTAAATGAAAGGGATTTTGTTTTTGTGTGTCGCCAACTCGGCACGAAGCCAAATGGCTGAAGGGATTGCCCGGGCGTTGTTTCCGGCCGATGTGGCGGTTTGGTCGGCCGGTTCGCGGCCAACCCAGGTGCGGCCGGAAGCCGGGTTGGTGTTAAACGAAATCGGAATCGATAGTTCGGGTCAATGGTCCAAGGCCGTGGGCGATGTTCCCATCGAAGAAATCGATACTGTGATTACGCTGTGCGGCGAAGAAGAATGCCCTACGTTTTTGGGTCAAGCAACCCGTTATCATTGGGGGTTGCCCGATCCGGCGGCGGCAGAGGGTTCGGAGGAGGCTCGAATCGAAGCGTTTCGCCAGGTGCGCGACGATCTGCGGCAACGAATTGAGGCATTGATGAGAAATTTGTGAACTCTTTGAGTTTGTGAAAAAATAGCTGCGCAGGCGTTGAACCCTGCGCAATATTCCCGATATTACTCGGGTTTTCCAAAACCAATTCGGCGCAAAATCCACGCCCAAAACCTGCGCCCATATTTTTTCACAAACTCTTTGTAAAAAAGGCGGTTCATTCCTGACTGACGGGTTCGATCACACCACTGGCTTGGGTCGGATACGCTTTGACCGACACCGGGATTTTGTCGACCGTATCGCCGTCCATTCTCACCAATAGTCGTGATTCTCCAACCGCCACCCCATAAAACAAATAGTTTTGGTCTTTTTCCGAAAGCAATTCCACGTCAAAAAGACTCGGATCCTCCGACAACAACTGAATCGTGGCATCGTCGGGGGTGATTCGGTCCCCGTCGCTCCAATAGGCTTTTACAATAACCGCCACCGCGGTGCCTTCCGTCAACTGGATGTGGTTTTCCGAAAAACTCACCGGTGCCGGCGACAGTGCTGGTTTGCTGAATTCGACATGATCGTATTCGGCGCACCCCGTGCCTCCTATCAACCACAGTAAGATCAGGGTCGCGGTCATCCACTTGGGCGCGGCGATCCAACGCCAGATTATCCGATTAATCCCCATTGGTACCTCCATCCACGGCATCGCCCGTTTCCGTAGTTGCTGCGTCTTCTGCGACTTCTGCGTCGGGAATGCCGGTATCGGACGCAGTATCCGGGGCGCCGGCATCGGCTTCTTCCGCTACGTCATCGGAAACGTCCAACGTTTCCACCACATCGTCGGTGCCGCTTCCGTGGACCGTGATCGTCAATTCTTCTTTGATTCCGGCGACCTCCACTACTATTTTGGTGGTACCGGTGGCCAGTGCATGAATCGTTCGTTCCGGGGAGCCGGAAAAACCCGTGTAGTCTACTATGGTTGGGTTTTCCACCGTCCAGGTCCACGTCAGCGAACCGGCCAAAGGGTCACCCCATACGTCTACCGGATAAACGATCCAGTCCACTTGTTGCCCTTTGGTAAGAGTGGTCGGAACGGCGTCTCCGTCAGTGGTGGACACGACGATTCCCGTAGGTTCCACGACGTGGACGTGGGTGTAATCCAAAACCGCGCCGCCTTGGACCGCTCGCGCTATCAACGACGAGGTACCGGTTTTGTTTGCAACGAAAGAATCCCCCTCGACCGAAAGCCACGTTGACGACACCGGAACGACGACGTTGGCGATGTCATCACTGCTTGATTGGGGTTTGTAACGCACTTCAAATCGGCTGCCGACGGCGATTTTGTCGGGAAATCCGTTGCTGGTTTTAATGATGTCGTCGCAGTCGGAAAACCACGGGCAATGATCCCAACATACGATGTCGTATGCGGTACTGCATTCGTAAATAAAGTACCCGTTTGACAGGTCGCCGATTTTCGTTGGGCCAATCGTTCCGCCGTCACACGACATCGTAATAAGTACGGTAACAAACCACAGGCCGAACTTTTTTTTCAACATAAACACTCCTGGTTTGGACTGCCGTCGTTGTGGCGTAGGGCTGCAAACCACACGCCACGTAATCGTATAGGTACCATATGGGGCGGTGTTTGTATAACCTGACAACCACCCAAGTCCATGTGTGGCAGGTTCGTTCCGCGGTTGTATGGCGCTCGTTACAAGTTGCCAATGGCGCGCATTCATATTAAGGAAGGAACGCGGTTGGTGGTGGCGACGACCAATGCGGTGTCGCCGCCGGGAACGTAAAAGGTGGTAAGATATGCGGGTAAAAGAAGAAGGTCCAGAAATTGAGATTCGAGAAGCGGAACTGGAGGATTTACCCCACGTTTTTGCGCTTGGTGAACGATTGTTTACCGCCGATTTGTGGCCCACGTTGTATCGAACGTGGGACGAATACGAAGTGGTGGAGTTGTTTGCCACCGACGGCGACACCTGTCTTGTTGCCGAAATGGAAAACAAAGTCGTGGGTTTTGCCCTGGGTACGATGATCGAAAAAAGGCGCAGTTCCTGGACTTATGGGTATCTTTTGTGGCTGGGGGTTGATCCCGGGGTGAGCCGTCGGGGGGTCGGCGCCCGCCTCGTTCGGCGGATTACGGATGTGTTTATCCAGAATGGGGCGAGAATGTTGCTCGTGGACACCGATGCGGAAAACGAACGAGCCATTGAGTTTTTCAAGGCACAGGGGTTTGGAAACCTCAGTGAGCACGTTTATCTTACCAAAAACCTGACCCGCGACCCGGGTTATGCCAAACAGAGGCGCCGCAGTGTTCCGCCGTCTAACGGGCATCCAAGGAAAACGCGTCAACCAACCCCGATTCCTCCGGGAATCCCCATGGAGGAAGAAGACAATGTCGATCAATAATTGGGAACATCTGCGGGGCCATATCGATAACGAGCGGTTTTTGCGCCTCGTGGAACACGCGGTGAATCATTATAGCCCATCGTACGCCGAAGAGTCGGTGATTCAGGTGTTTACCCGCGCCTTGGAACAGGGGCAGGTGCCATTTCGGCTTCAACCTGTCGATGGGGAACCGGGGTGTGAAACAGAACGGTTCAATATTATTGTGGAATTGGGTCCCCAGCCGCCGACGTTGTTGTGGATTGGCCACATGGACACGGTCGCGATGGTGGGGGACGACGAATATGGGGCGGAGTGGGATGGGGATGTGTTGTATGGGCTGGGAACGGCCGATATGAAGGGGGGATGTGCGGCGGCTGTGGAAGCGCTGTGTGCGTTGGTCGCTTCGGGAGTTCCGCTGGTGAGCGGATTATGTGTGGCGTTGGTTGTGGGCGAGGAGGAATACGGAGACGGTGCGGCGGAGCTGATGCGTGAGTTGTCCGCCCCCGTGGCGGTCATCGGCGAACCCACGGGGTTGGTGCCGTGTACGTCCCATTATGGATACTTGGAGTGTATGCTGACGGCAAAAGGAACCAAAGCGCACGCAGCGTTGCCGGAAGTGGGCAAAAACGCCATCCATGCGATGTTATCCTGGATGCTGCGTATTTTAGACCGAGTTGCGGAGTTACCCAACGCCCAAGATGTAGCGGTGAACCCAAGGGAGATTCGGGGTGGGCAGAAACTGTTCGCGGTGCCCGATCAATGCGAGTCGTTGTTGGACATTCACCTGCCGCCGGGGGCCGACAAAGAACCGATATTAAAGCTGATCGATGAAGCGCGACAGGCGGCAGAAACCACCCATCCGGGCTGCGAATGTTCCAGCGAAGAGCTGTATTGGGCCAAAGGTTACGCGTCGCCTCAGGACTACAGCCGACTGGCACCGTTGATGGCGGCTTTTTCCCGGGCGGATGTTCCTTTTTATCCGACGGCATTTCGTTCCCACAGCGACGGCAACCTGTTGTTCGAACGCAACGTCATCCCGGTGGTATGTGGCCCCGGGCGCCTAGAAGTCGCGCACACGCGCAACGAACACGTACATCGCCAGGAGTTGATCGACGCGGTGCGATTATACGCAGCGTTGTTTTATGAGTTTTGTGTCGCCCCGGGGGAGATGGGGTAGCTCGGGTTTCTCGCGAGTGCTTCTATCCGAAAACCGGTGAAAAATCCCGCTTAACAACTCCCGGTGGCGGTGGTGGTTGCCGGATCGCCGGTAAAGGTGTGGGCGGTTTTTTCGAACGGATTGCCGCAACCTGCGCCGTTGAGATCGTTCCAACTTCCCCCTTCGGCTACGCCCCAGATCGCCCCAACAGTCACATAAGTGAAGTAAAACCCAAGTTCCCCGAGGGCTGCCACTGTGCGGCTGTGGTAGGATTCGTGGCGGGCTAAGTCGTCGGGGACCGTGCCGTCGGGATTAAATCGTCCCGATTGGGTCCAGGCGACCGCGCCCAAGGTGAGTGCGCCGCCTCCCGGGCCGATCTCGATGAACAACATTCCGCGGCGGAAATCGACGCTGCCGCCGGCGATTGCTACGATGGCGGCGGCGATGAGTCCCACCGTGGTGGTGATCGGGGATTGAATCCACTTGAGAATAAAGCTGAACGCCCACGCCACCTCGCTGTCGGTGTTGTCCAAAATGGGGGTCAGAATGCTTCCCAACAACGACCCCACTCCCCAAATGGTCAACGCTACGATGGCGCCGGTGACCGCGCTGGCTCCCGCCGCCAATGCCAATCCGGCTCCTACGAGGGTCACCAACACAGCGCCGATGGCGCCCCCCACGATCCACAACAGCCACTCATCCCAGGTTTGGGCCCCATTGGCCGCCGCACCAATAGCCCCCACAATGGCGCCTACTACTACGGCGATGATCAACACCACAAAAAACGCGATTTGACCTGTCGGATCGGTAAAGTTGGTGGGGTTGGCCAGGGCGTAACTATATAAGTTGCTCGCGATGATCAGGCCGGCAATTTTGTCTTGATGAACCGCCAAATAATTGTCGGGAGTCAAAAACCGTCCCAACGACGGGCGATACCACCGTGCTCCCAACAACACGATGTCGAGCCCGTCGATCGCCTGAGCCCCCTGGAATTGATAATGGGGGTGAATCACCATCGACACCAACAGGCGCCCGTATGGTGTGTATTCGTCATGCCCAACAAACGCACCGGTAGCTAAGTTGCTGTAAACATGGATGTTTCCGATGCGATCGTGGTGATACAACAGGCCGTCTCCAACCGACGGCAATGCGGCAATACGCCGGTCTTCATCAAAAACGATCCGGGTGGCCAAATCCCCTTCGACTACATAAATCCCTTGGATATCAAATCGGGTTTGGGTTTCTCCGGCTGGGGTCGTTGTTTGGGTTTTGATACGCCGATCATTGTGATCGTAGGTGAATTCCACAATGGTGCCGGATGGTTTGGTCACCCGCACCAACCGCCCCCGCGTGTCGTAAACCAGGTTGCCTAAAGTGGGGTCGGTGACCAGGTTACCCGCCGCGTCGTACACATATTCCGCGGGGTGATTCTTGCGAGCGACCAGGCGGTTGGGGTGGGCTGTGTCCCCACGATGGTGGCCGTAGTCGAGCAACTCGGCAAACGATTCGCTGTTTCGTGTTAAATTTCCCAACGAATCATACCGATAGGAAAACGATACGTCGCCGTCGGGTCCCCGCCCCGTCGCTTCGATGAGCCGGTTACGGGCGTCGTACACAAAGGTCTGATCGTTTCTTATTTTACCAATAACCGTGGACAGGTCATCGATTTGGGTCACTTGTCCAACAGCGTCTAGGTGATAAACACAATGTTGTATCGTGGGGCCGCCCGTCTGGGGTTGGGTCACGAGTTCCGAAAGTAGGTGGTCCCCCGGTGTATAAACACGGCGGGTTTGTTGACCATTGGCGTAGTCCAGCCGCACCCGTTTGCCGGCGGCATCGTATTCGATGTTGTCGATTACGCCGCTGATGCTTCGAAGGAGTCCGGTGGGGTGGTACCCATAATCCAGAGTTGTGCCGTCCGGATACTGCACCTGGCGAATCCGACGTTGGTGATCGTAGGAAAATCGTACGTCGAAAGTCCCCTGTATGCCGGCAATTTCTCGGCGGATATGCACCGGATCTCCATCGACCGACCAGGAATATTCCGCCGTTCCGAATTCGCCTTCGACCCGCGTGAGCCTGCCCATGACGTTTTGGCCCGCCCCCACGTCGTACGTAAACCGTTCTTCAATGGGGCCGTCGATCCCATCTCGGCGCACCTCCGTTACCCGCCCTCGTTGGTCACGAACGTAATAAATCGTTCGTCCGGCGGCATCGGTTTTTTGTACTTCGTGGTTGTTTGCGTCCATCACAAACCGGGTTGTGCCGCTGTCAGCGGAGTCCACTCGAATCCGGTTTCCCCATAGGTCAAAAACCGACTCCAGGCTCGTTTGCCCCAACGGATTGATGGTTTGTTGGAGCTGGCCTTGGGCGTTGTACCGGCGCTGCTCCACAATGGGGATGGTGCCGTCGAATTCAACAATGGTGACCACACGGCCCCATGCGTCGGTTTTGCTGATACGCGACGGCAACACCGACGGATCGACGAGGCTCAATTCCGCTGTTTGGGGGCCAAAAAACCTGGCTTCGTTGCCGATGTGAACGTAGCGTGTGGATCGGCCGCCGAATAACTGTTCCCGAACGATGCGACCGGCAAAATCATAATGGATGGTTTGAATGGTTACCCCGTCGGGCGGGGTCAGGTCCACTGCCGGTGAGGCGCTGAAATAAGGTTCAATGGTGGCAAGATGTTTTCCGGTAAGTGAAAGTCGCCTCTGTTCGCCGGTTGCCCAACCTCCGGTTTCTGTTTGAGTTTTGGTTTGAAACACCCGCCCCGATCCGTCGCGATATTCATGGCGAACCCAGCCGCCCACTTCATCGTCGGGCAAAAGCCGGATCGTTTGAATGGTACGTTGGGGGATGATACTGCGATCAATATCGTATTTTTCTGTGGGTTTGTCGGCTACGGCCCCACGTCGGTACACCGCGGTGATGCCCCCAAGAGAATCGTATTCCGTGCGCAAAACATTGCCGTTCAGATCTTCGACCACCGTCAATTGTTGCACAATGGGGTCGAATTCGAATTTTCGGAATGGTCCCCCATCTTCGGATTTTTCGATGGGCAACAACGATTCGGCATCATACCGAACCACGACACGATGCCCCAAAGCATCAATGGTTTCCAGTGCATTGCCAACATTGTCCACACGGTATCGCCGGGTGTCTTTGACCCAGACCGCGCCCCACATCGGGTCTTGTTCCTGGCGGAACAACGTAGACACGGCGTCCGGGGTTGCCCCATCCCAGGCATCGATGATTTCCGCCGACGTCAGCGCCGTTTCGGTTTGGCGGGTTTTGAATCCCCGTTGGATTTCCCCCAGCGGAAGCCCCACAAATTCCGGACCATCATAATGGTGGCGAATGTCCTTTCGTAATCTGCCCGCGCCATCCACCTGCCATGATCGGGATAGAACCGTTGTGACCCCCACTTCCGGATGTACGGCATAGCCGTTGTGCATCACGATTCGATCGGTTTGGGGAACTCCTTCCGCGGCCCATTCCCCCTGTCGGTCTTCGACAATGATATTTCCTATTGTGTCGTGGCTAAATTGGATCGTTTCTTTTTCGTAAACCGCCCCTCCTTCCAACCGTTCGCTGGTGCGAACCGTTTCCAATGCCAGCCAGGGGCCATTCCGCAATGTTCCTTCGGCCAGGGGGCGGGCGGTCCAGGTTGAACGATCCAGACGTCGTAGCTCACCGGTGGTTGGATCGCGTAATTCGGTACGATGGGGTTGTCCTTTTCCGGCGACAAATTCGAGGTCGGTGGCCCGGGTTGTACGATTGTGAAAAGAGTACACTTGATGGACTGCATCTTCAAAAGCGGTGGCCTGCCGAAACGACTCCACTTCTGCAAATCCCAAATACTCTCGGGCGATTCCATCGAAATGGCCATCGTGGTACGAAAAATCCGTGACGATTTGTTCACCGGTGACCACATCGGTTTGGGTCATGCGGTCGACGACCATGACCGCAAACGGCAGATAACCGGACCATTGTTTTCCGGCTTTTCGGTCGCGTACACGATGGTGAACCGAACTTCCGTATTCAATATCGACCCGCAATCCGGTGCCTGAATCGATGCCGGACAACAAACCGGGTCTTTTCCCCCCAAGGGGGTCCAAAACGTAATATGGATGGGGTCTTCCGGAACTTCCTTCCTGACACCACACCAGGCATGCGGTTCCATTTCCCAGCACATCCGCAGTCACCAGCCGGGCCGATCCCAATGCGGGCGTTCGTGACAACACGATGGGTTCGCCGAACGATTCCCCTTGGTGGTTGGGGTATATCCGGATATTTCCCGGCCCGACTAAGATCAGATCGGGTAAGCCGTCGCCAGACAGATCGGCCAGCAACACATCGGTGTCGGGGTTGGCAACGTCGAAATTGGGTGTGTTCCCCATGACCCTCCCGGCTCCCCACCGCCCGTTCCCCATTCCGGGGTGCACCACGACACGACCGGACATCAACAACACCAGGTCGGTTAGACCGTCCCCATTCATGTCGACAAACCGAATCCGCCGATTTAGTTCGCCAATGGGGGGGAGTGAGTCCTGCGGGAGCAGGCGCGGCCCTTCCCACTGCCCTTGTCCGCGGTGGAAAAATCCAAGAAGATGTCCATCGCGAATCACCAACAAATCCTGAACCCCATCCCCGTCCAAATCGATCAGGTAGGTGTGTTCTCCCAGCAGGTCGAAACCGGGCGCCATCCTTGACGTCACTTTGCGCAGAAAACCGTCGCTCGGATCGTGGGGATAATAACCGGCACCGAGTTCTTGTCCTACCACCAGGTCGGCGGTGCCATTGCCCGTCATGTCGGCAAATCGTACCGAATCGACAGACAGGTCGACCCCTTGGGGCAACGCCCGCAACGTTGTGGGAGGCCCCCAGGACAAATCCCCGAGATTTTCCCAATAGGTTGCCTGCTGGCCGTTGAGCCGCAACAAACCCGGAAGTGCCGTTCCCCGATAGTCGAGCCATACCATGTCCGGCCCCAACGTGGGGGGTGGGCTGACGTTGGATGTAAACGGGCGAATCGACTGGGATTCTGGATCGTATGTGGTATAAGATAAGGTTTGTGGCGGAGCGGATGTGGCTTCGGTAATCCCGTTGCGGTGTCGAAATCCAGTTAATTGGACTTGGGTCAACAAGGATGCGTTGCTATGGGTGGCCTGGGTGTAACTTAAGGCGATGCGCCGGATCAAGGTGTGGGGGGGTAACCCGGTGTGGTGTAATTCCAAAGCGGCAAGGCGTTTGTTGGTGCGGACTTCGAATCCGGTTTCAAATCTGGACGTGGGATCCGGGCGGTTTTCCCAGACTGCGTCCAACCGAAATGGTCCCCATGAGATGTTGTCGAGATACCGTTGTGCGCCGTCGGTGAAATAACGAAACTCAACGTGGCGGTTGCCGGGAAAACTAACCCTGTCCAGCAACCACCGACTTGTGGTGGATACCCCATCCACCATCCCTTCGATGCGGCTTTCCGATGTGGACCCAAGCCGCATGGTGACCAGATTGGGTGCGGTCGACGTCCACCCCTCGCCTGTCCTATGGTATCGCTGAAGAGTGGATTGTATTTTGGGAACAAATGACCCGTCGGATAATTCGACAAGGGTTTCGGCCCCCGACAGGCTGAATTCGGGTTGGGTCTGGTCCAAATAGGGTGATTTACGTCGGGTTTCGATATACGGAATAGACAAAGTCCACCCCATTCCAAGGGCGCCGTTGCCGAAACCGGTGTTGTAAAGCAGATCGAATTTGGGCGCGAATCCCCCTGGTCCCTGGGGCAGCTCAACGGGGATACGGTATGTTGCGCCCCCCATTGCCAAATTGGGTTGAAACTGGTCGGAAATCGATCGCGCCCCACCTCCGCCCGAAGACAAGGATGAACCGGGTCCGGATCCAGAAACATGCTCTACCATGGATGTTCTCCGAGGTTGTCAAAAAATGGTGATGCGCCCCGTCGTCGTGCGTTCCGGCACGCGGTAACCCAGTCGATGGAACCCAAACCCATCCGTTATAAGGTGTTATGCTGTAGTTCGGTAATTGAACGTATAATCGATGGTCAACTGAATGTCGTCGATCTGCGTCGTGTCGAAATCGTCCGGAAAACGGACAACAAACGAATCAACCGCAGTGTCTCCTTTCCAATCGGCGAACGGAGCCATGGTAGTGATGTTGCTGAGGATGAATCCCTGGGCGGTGGTGGTCACCGCCGTTTCGTTTCCATCGGACAAACGCCCAATCACCAGCGGAATGGGACCGGGCGCTGCCCCGGCTTTACGGAAGATTCGCACCGCAAACCGCTGAAGTTGGGGATTGGTGTGATTTTTGGCAAACCGGCCAGGATGTAACTGAAAGGTGACGGCTTTTTCCGAATCGATGTGGAAATAGGAGTCGGGGAAATGGAAACGAGAGGACAATACGATGACTTTGCCGCCGGTTTTGGGGTAAAGATTTTCCACGTGTTGTCGCAAATCGGGGTCGAAATCCGCGTCGAAATAAAACGCGACTTTGATGTCGGAAATGGCCTGATAATCCAAATCGTTGACAGCCGGTGGTAACTGCAGGCGCCAGTTGCCTTCGGGACCCAGGTTTTCAAACACATCCAACATTTCTTCCGAAGGTTGGAAAACGGAAATATCACGCCGGAATTGGTAACTGGACAACACCAAACGGTCCGGTGGAGTTACCCGCGTCCTTCGGAAATAGCTGTTGGTGCCGCGAGCCCATTCCGTAGAGATTCCTTGGTGTTCCAGTAGGCCATAACTTCCTTCCGACGGAACCAGGCCTTCGACAAAGATCTCCACTTTTTTGAGTTTGCGGCGGATGGTGCCGGGAAATTTACGATCCCAAATCTCAAGGTGGGTACGGAACGACAACTCCCCGGTTTGGGTAAATCCTTTCCAGCCGTGGGGAAATTCTTCCCGCAGAGACAACAGGAGCCGAACCGGGTTTTTCTTTTGCGCATTCTGTAGATAATCGACAGCAAAAGAAGCAATATCCCGTTTTAAGTGATCACCACCCAGCAGGCCGTCTGCCCCACCCAAGCCATAATCGGTGCGGATTCGATGCAAATTGCGGTCGAATTCCAGGTCGTACGCTCGCTGCATCAGGAAAGCGGCATAGGTGGCTTTGTCGAGGTACCAGCGGGCGAGATCCTGCATTCCCGCGGCCAGGCGAAACCACAGGTCCTCGTCAAACATCTGATCTTGGGAATATTCCAACATTGCGACGGCCCCTTCCAGGCGAACTTCGGCGAGTTCGACGTTCAGTTCCTGAATATGAACCCGAAGTTCGGCCTGCTCACGGCGCGCTTTGGCGATTGCCAGCTCGGCATCCGCCTCGGCCACCTGACGATCCAGGCGGTTGCGCTGGATGTCGTAATTTAACCATTCGCGCCACTCACCTACGCTGTCGTAAAAATCTTCGACATCGGTGTCAAAGTCGTGGCTTTCTCCGTGGTAGTACACGCCGGTATATTTGATATCCTGGTCATTGGCGGCGTTGCTGGCCCAGGCGAGCGCCGCATTCACGGTGGCCAATTCCCACCCTATCGTTTCCCAATCGTTCAGGTTTGCTTCGGCATTGTCGGCGCGGATTTGAGAAAATGTCTCGGTTTTGGACGCGATCTCCACTTCTTTTTTGGCATCGAGAAGCCGCGCCTCTTCAACGGAAACCGCGGATTGATTCAGTGCGACCGCATTTTCCAGTTGGATCCGCTCCATTTTTTGTTTTTCGGCTGACGACCGGAAGGTAATAAACGTACGCTCCGCCTGGATTGCGTTGTCGGCGAGGTACGTGGCAACACTTTGAAGGTATTTGAAACGGAAAACCGGGAAATCGTTGTCTCCCAGCCCGAGAATGTTCAATCCGCCGGCGATTTGTTGCAAGTGGATGTAGGCTTGGGAAATCACGGAGTAAATCGACGGGTTGACCGACGTAAACGGTTGTTTGAGAAGGCGTTTTGCCACCTCTTGGGCGTCTTTTTTGACGGGTGCCAATGGCGCCACGTTGTATAGTTGGGACCCGTTGGGAATCACGCCCGCTGTGCTGATAAGCGTTTCATAAACCGCTCGGGCGTCGTTACGCCGTTCGCGGCGAAACAGTTCGTCCCCCTTACGAATGGTGGCCTGAGCCATTTTCAGCCACACGTATTTTGCTTCAATTCCGTGGTTGATAAATGCGTACTGCAGCGCGGTTTTGTATTCGGCGATCCCTTTGTCGTACAACCCAAGTTCGACATACGTGTCGCCGATCGCTACCGGCAACACAAAAAAGTACAAATGGGGAATGTAGGCCACAAAATTGGTAACGACTTGTTCGTACCATTTGAGTTCTTCGAGTTTTGTCGCAGTAATGCGGGCTTTGTAAATCGTTTCGAGTTGAGGTTTGTACTTGTCGGACGACAACGATACGTTTTTGGCTCCGCCTGCGGACACGAGCCCAACGAGACGGTCTTTTGCCGGTGCTTTGGATGCGTTGGTTACGATTTCCGCGCCGTTGGTCCAGGTGCCGTTGGAGCGGGTTTTGTAGACGGTTTGGGTAGCTCGTTTGGGTTGAATTGCCAGCACATGAGCAAGAGGAGCGGCGCCGATTGCGGCGCCCAGGTGACCAAGGTGGCCTAAGTGTGTGGCGGGTCCCACTGTGCCGGGTCCTGCCGGTCCTGCCGGTCCCGCGGGGGTTGATGCGGCGTTGATGTCTGCTTCAATTGCTTTGAGATTGGTCTTGACGGCGGCCAGGGCGGCTTCGTCTCCCACCGATTCGTAATATTTCTGGGCTTCGTCAAACAGGCCTTTGGCTTTCTGCAGCGTGGTTTTACGTTCGGCTCCGGTTGCGTATGTCGCCATAATAGCAGCCGATTCCATCGTGAGGTCGGCGACCAGAGTCGTATCACCAAGGGTTTCCGCAATTGTTTTGGCGGTTGTATACGTTTTGGTGGCGGAGTCCAACGAGTTGTTTCGTACGAAATCCCGTGCCGATTCTCGCAGAATGTCGACGGCTTTTGGATTTACTTTTTTGGCGTCGAGTCCAATGGATACAAACGGAGCGAATTCCGCCGGTTGGGTAAACAACCCGGGCTGAACCAATGGCCCCCAGTTGATCTTCATTTCAATGGGGTCGCCGGGTTTGGTGCGTAAATAATGTTGGCGGGAAAGTTCAAACAATGCGTCCATATTCGCGAGATGAAAAATTCCGTTTACGACTGCCGAACCTCCCGGTGTAGCGGGCATTTCCGGGTGGCTTTGAACCAGAATGGTGTACCGCAGCTCTTGATATAGGCGTAATGCGATCGTGTATTCCCGTTGAAAAAAAGACCGGTTGGCGGTGCTGAACAGCGAAGCATACGAGTGCTCAATGGCGGACTCCGGCGATTCCACCTGCAATTTTTCGGTCACAGAAGACGCTGCGGCCACGGTGAATTTTTCGAGAACAGGCTTTGTAACAAGATAATTTTCAGAAAAAAACGCCATAAATATGTCCTGGAAAATAAAGTAGGATGATAATTTGAGCAGAACCTCGGCAATTCGGTAAATAATGCGGGTGAACTGCTGTCGTGGGCCACGCAAAACGCAGCGTAGCACTGTGTGGGATCAGGGTCAAACGGGGGAATAGGCGGGATTTTGTTGGAGGGTGTTTAGATATTTATCCTCGGCGAGCGGGACTAGGGCCGTAAATATCTAAACGCCCTTAGAGGGTGTTTGGGTAAAAAATTACGTTACTCGAAACATTGGCCTACTACGTCGGCCGTACCTCGGTCGGCCCGACCGACTCGTTACGGCCACTGTCTCGCTCGCCGTTATTTTTTTCCCAAACACCCTCTTAGGAACCGGGGGTGGTAATGACGATGCGGGTCAATTCGTAAATGCCTTGATCTTCCGGAGTGGAAACCCATTGGCCATCGGCTTTACCCGCAATCGGGTCGGACAGGAGGCCGTCGAGTGAACTGATGGTCCGAAACAGAACCGGTGTACCGTTAGGGAGACTCGAAGGCGCCTTCACCGAGATCGGACTGGTGCTTTTCGCCGAAAACGGGTGTAACGCATACATTGCGACTACCTGTTCATCCGGTGGAAGGGCTGGAAGAGCGGGAATCTGTTCTTGTGGTATTTGGGTTGCTGCTACGTCGGTTAAGATTTCCCCCGGAGGCATTTTGATGTCGGCACGACTTAGGGTCAGCACCAACCCACTGCCTACTTCTACGGTTTGTGGATCTTGGGTTTTGGGTCCGATTTGGACTCCTTCGGGCAACAGCGGAACGTACACCATCCCGCAATCCACCAGTTGATCATCGGTCAGCACAAGAGGAACCAAGGCGGCGCCTTGTTTCGGTGTGGCCGTTAAATTACCAAGGGTCTTGAGCGCAATTTCAGCCGGAGGTTCGATTTGGAACGAAAAGAAGCCGTTGATACCACTTTCGCCATAAAAACAGGTCTTGGCCATACATGCCAATACCTTAACCTTCTCCAACGGAACCTCATTTTCGTCCACCAATACACCCATGAGTCCTGGTCCATCTGGTACGAGTAATGAGTCATCGGAATCGACGGCCGCGTCGTCCGGAAATATATCCGTACTGCCGTCGCTCCCACCATCGTTTGGTTCGATGGCATCTAAGGTGTCCGTGTCGGTGGGATCGATGGTATCTGGTGCCGCTATAATGTCATTGGAACCGAATTCGTCGCCATTTACAAAGTCGGTCGGTTGGTTGATCCCATCGTCAATGGAGGAGCTGGTGTCGCTTTGGCCGGTCGACGTGTCGAACAACGTTTCTCGTCCATCGTTTCCGATGCAGCCACCGATCAGGGTGCAAAGAACGGCAAAGCCGAACACCATCGAACGTAAATCCATGATCGCTCCTTGGGTAGTTACTTTATCAGTCACATTTTGGTTTGGGGGTGTCGATTGGTCCGCTCAGGACGACGAATGGGTGTGGGACAGTTGTGTCAAAGGCTGTGAAAAAAGTTGGAAGTGACCCAAGTCAGCCGATTTTGTGCCCCATTGGCTTTGAAAAAGTTGGGTAATATCGGGTATATTGCGAAACCTTTTTCACAAACTCTCTGTCCCACACCAAGATCAACCGGGGATTATTCCGCCATCAGCATTTCTACGACCGCTTTCATGATCGCCGGATCATATTCCACCGCCACAAACCGAATGATACCGTTTTTGTCGATGATCACGTCGGTGGGGTATGGGTTCGCGCCGTCAAAATTTTTCTGAAACAAAGCATAGTTGGCTGACGTCTCTTTGCCTACCGGGAATGTAACCCCTTGATTATAGATGAATTCAGCTACGCCCGCGATATCATCATCGGGATCAGGATCAAGGGCCACGACTGCGATTTCATCACCATACACATTTACGAACTCAGCTTGTAAGTCTGGCAACTCCAGACCGCAGACTGGTCAGAAAGTGGCGAAATACGCCAATACCGTTACCTTGCCTAAGGCATCCTCGGTAAACGACCACGAGTTTCCGTCGACCAGGTCGCCGGTCGTTTCGGGCATGGGCACATCCACACCAAGCCCTGGCTGGTTCCCCACCAACCATGCGGTGCGTTTGGGTCGTTGTGGGTCATCTGACAGAATGTATAAAGGACCCTCTTCTTTGTCGGTTTTGGTCGCGGTGTAAGTAAGTTCCAAGTCTACGTAATCACCTGGTTCAATTCGAACATCTGGTGTTTTGACCGCAAACGCTGGATTGGGAGACCAAACTTTGTAAATGGTTAAAGGTGCGGTTCCGAGATTGGATGCACGCAACGTCGCGGTTTTGGTGGCGCCGACTTCCGCGGGGCCAAAACCAACGTTGGAGTAACTCTCGGGCAAAGACAAGTAGGGGGCTTTGTTTTGGGGATATACGTGGAACGAATAAGGTGTCCACCAGTTTCCGACAAACATCCGGTCACCGAACCCTGCAACACCCAGTGTGCGGGCAGTTTTGTCAGGACGTAATCCGGCGTCGCCGGCGTAGGGTTGGCGGATTTCTTGACGGGTCGCACCAATCAGTTTGGGTGCGGTCGGGTCGGCTACGTCAAAAACCCACGTGTCATTCCAGGATGCGACGAACGCTTTTCCGGAATGATAATCAATGCCTACAGCGGTTCCCGGGGTGTCTGTAGTCGACAATACTTTGGGTTCCATGGGGTCAGACACATCAACGATTACCAGTCCCGCCGCGCCGCTTGCGAAGTAAGCGGTATTGCCGTCCAGAACAACGACTTCTGCCTGGCCACCGATTGGAATATGAGCAAGAACCGTCGGGGCGGTTGGATCTGTGATGTCCACCGTTGCGATTCCCGCCAGTCCGTCGGCTATGACTGCGAATTCACCGCTTTCGTGGACAACGACGTCCCAGGAGTTGTCCAATCCGTCGGAAATGTCTCCGATTCGGGTAAAAGTGGCCCCGTCAAAGGTGTAAATCGCCAATCCGTCGCTGTGGATTGCCACGTAAATATACCCGTTGGAGTAGTCGAGCCCTTCATAACTGACTCCGGGTTCTTGCAATGCTGGGGTGATTTGTTTCACGTCCAGCTTACATTCGTTCGGCTTTGCGGGATCACAAGTGGTATTGTTGTCCCAAGCGGACAGATAAGTGGCGAAATCAATGTTTTTCCGATGGGTGGTAAACCAGATATCCGGATCTTCGTCCGACCAGTCCAGACGATGACAACCGGGATCTCGGGGGGAACCACTGGGGGTTTCCGCGACGATGTCTTGGGCCATCCATCGCATGTTTGCGGGGTTGGTGGCATCGAGAATCGCGAGTTCATAACTGCACACGAACAACTTGGCATCGCTTTCGCGATACCTTACTTCCTGAATGTGCATATGAGAGTTGAGTCCGATCGCCTTTTGCAACTCGACGATGGGGCTTGTAAATTGCCCAGGTTCCAACTCGACGGGGAGACAGGCACCGTCTTGTTCGTTCGTTCCTTCCCCGCACGTAAGGGTGTTTTCCGGGACACAACTCCCGTCTTGGGGGATTGTGCCTGGGCCACATTCCATTGGGGTTGTGGTGCTGACACATTTGCCGTCGACCTCGGCCGTTCCTTCTCCACACGCGATAGTGCTGATGGGTACGCAAGCTCCGTCGACTTCTTCCGATCCCTCTCCACAGACAAGTGGGTGGGATGGTACACATTTGCCGTCTTTCTCCACCGCACCTTCTCCACAAATGAGAGGAACGATGGTGGAAGACGGTACACACTGCCCATTTACTTCCTTCGTACCCGTACCACACTCCAACGACACGATTGTTGTTCCGGCGTCGTTGGAGTTGTTATCGTCGTCAGATGACGTGCATCCGGCGCTAACACAGAGAATACTTACCGCGGTGACCACCGCGGACAGGATTCGTTGCGAAGGTGGATGTCCGCGACCCGCGGGTGCAGTTGCCACCCCGGCTGTCACCGACCTCAAGTTGGTGTTCATATTTTGCTCCATAACTATGTGTCCATTTGCGGCATAACAGATGTTGCCGCATGGCCGTGCTCTTTATTGTTTATGTGGGAATTACAAATATTTGTACGAAGGAAAATTTTCTTCGTAACAAACAATGCTTGGTGAGCGTATAAGGCCTTCTTTTTCGTGTCAACAACAATCGGACTGATGTGGTCTGGATTGTGGTGGCGACGTGAAAAACCTATGATTGGATAGCAATATTCGAGGTGATGGAGTGTGCGTTGGCGGGTATTTGATGTTCTTCTGAACGATAATGTTTGTCTTCGCACGCCGCATCGGTGCCTGTTCGATAGGTACGAAGCCACCGATAAAATGAACTTTTCGACATTCCAAGTGATTGATAGGTCAACTTGTGATGTCCGTGGTGTTTTTCGAATTCCTGAGCAATGCGTCGACTGCGCCACAGCGCCAAATCGTCGGCGGTAGGGCGGGGCGACAATCGTTGAAAGTGAACCGGATCCAGGTGATCTGCGGTGATTTCACCCCCTCCTGATCGCGCATTGGCTCGTAGCAGCGCGTTGCGCAGTTCGCGGACATTTCCTGGCCAGTGGTATTGGAGCAACGTGGACAAGGCAGAGGGAGAAATCGCCGGAGTGCCACCCGTGCGACTTAGAAGGTTGTAACATAACGCGGGAATGTCTTCGGCTCGATGGCGCAAAGCAGGTAAGTTAGCGTTGAGTACTCCGATTCGGTAATATAGGTCCGACCGGAACGAGAACGTGGGGCTGGTTACGAGTAGATCCCGATGCGTGGCCGTTATCAGCCGAAAGTTGGTGTGAATGGTTTCTTCAGAACCCAAGCGGCGGACTTCGCCGGTTTCGAGAACACGCAACAGTTTTGCCTGAGCTGGTGCACTCAATTCGCCGATCTCGTCCAAAAACAGGGTGCCTTGGTTGGCTTGTTCGAACAGTCCTCGATGTGTTGTTAGTGCTCCGGTAAATGCGCCGCGGCAATGTCCAAACAGCTCAGCTTCGGCCAACGCTTCGGGGAGAGCGGCGCAGTTGACGGCAACAAATGGGCCGGCGGAAACGGAGCTGAGGCGGTGGATTGCTCGTGCTGCGAGTTCTTTTCCTGTTCCGGATTCTCCGGTAATCAACACCGGCAGTCCTGTCGGGGCGGCAAAACATAGGTCACACAGCGCAGCCAGCATGTTGGTCGACGTGGTGACAAGTTCATCCAATTGATAATAAGACTGTGTTTTGCCTCCGCACATGGCAGAAAACGCGACGAATCGTGACTTTCCAAAAGTGATAACGTTTCCGGCATCAATAACCAAAGGTTCGGAGCCCAGATTGTGGTGCCCCACCCGAATGTCGGGACCGCTGTGATTTTTTGCCTTAATGTACCACTTTCCTGAGTGAAGTGAAAATGTGGCGGGAATGGGCAGTGTCGAAGGTTTTTGTGTATGGGGCGGTGCTACAAAAAAAACCTTTATTTGTGACGCATCGCAGCGGACAAGGGCGAGCGCACTGTCGGGGAAAGGGTGGCTCAGCGTTGTCTGGCTGGATGGTGTGGATTTGGATATGGGTAGTTCGAGTTTCATCATGTACTCCAAGCACTCCGGGTGGATACAAATCAAGGGTTTGGGCGTGCCGAAACCGAGAACGATGTGCGCGCTTCGTTTCACCCGTGAACTTGTTGCGCGAGCCGGGACAACACCATCTAAGAGGGTGTTTGGGTAAAAAATTACGTTACTCGAAACATTGGCCTACTACGTCGGCCGTGCCTCGTTCGGCCCATCCTCAGCGTACCATTGGGTACGCCTCCGGTGGGCCTCTGTCGGCCCGACCGACTCGTTACGGCCACTGTTTCGCTCACCGGCAATTTTTTCCCAAACACCCTCTAAATTAATCGGAATTTTTGCCTTTCGGTTTAATGGCGTTAGGATGCGCCGCGTGTGGAGCACCGTTGTCGATGTCGCTCCGAGTCGAAACGAGAATTGAGTGGCGGAGGTAGTGAAATGAAACGTTGGACATTGGCATTGGCATTCATGACCGCAACCGCGGTAGCGATGGCCCCGGCTGAGCGGGCCAATGCTGCGGATTGGTCGTTGTTTGGCGGAAACACGTTGCCCGACACAGATACTGCGTTACGTGTTGGCGTTGGTTGGCCCGACATTTCCGCAGCATATCACTATCCAATCAGTGATATTTTCGAAATAGCGCCCAAGTTCAGTATTTTTTACGGAATTCCGGTGTTTGGACTTGGGGCGGACCTATGTTGCGGTATCGGGAATACGTTCGGAGCGGAACTGCGCGTCGAATTATTTGAAAGCGGCGGGTTTCACCTTGCGTTCCGAGCAGATCCGGCGCTTCTATTGAACTATACGATTTTGTCAAATGGAGTCGAAGCGGGAATTCAGTTGGGTTTAGGGATCGCAGTTGATTATTCCGTGTCGGACTCGGTCAACGTGGTGAGTGGTTTTGAGGTTCCGCTGCAGTTGTACTTTACCGATCCAGTTGCTGGTTTGGCGCCGTTGTTGGTCGATCTCGGCGTGGAATTTATGCCTTCCGACGAATTGTCGTTGTTTGTAATGATGCGCTTGGGCCCAAGTGTCTTTTTTGCCGGTGATGCGAGCGACGTTGGTTTTGGCTACGAAGGACGGATCGGAGTTGCATTCCGGTTTCTGTAACTAGCCTCCTCATGGCATCTCATTTTGTGTGTGGTCGCAGTTATTTACCGTTGAGAGACACAGCGTAAACATGTGTCAACCCATGGCATTTGCTCCAGTTCGACCGCGGGAATATGACTCAAACATTGGGAGCAAAGACCAAATTCGTCGGTTTCGACAATTCGCTGGGTGGCGGTCAGATGATCGAGAAAACGGCGGAGTCGGACCTTGGGTGGCTCGCCCTTGCTTCTCAGGTCCAACCCCTGCATGTCCTCCAGGCGCAGATCTTCCCCCGCCAATACTCGGGCGAGGCGGTCTGCAACCTTTTGCCCTTCGGCCATCAACAACATCCGGAACTTCTGCTTTTGATGCGACGTATAGTGGTTACTCATGTGTTGTATTGGGTTCGTTATGCCCAAGTTTGTCAAGCGGATGCGTAAAAGGTCGCCGGATCGACCATGTGGCATGTTCAGAGAGGTTGGAGAGCCTGTCCGAGTGGTTAAACGATTGCAATTGCTGTGGTTGACCGATGCGTGACGATAAAAACAGCGCTGGTCGTGTCTTGGTCGCACGGTCAGGTGGGTTCGCTCGTACGGTCGGTGTTTCGTTCTTTGTCGGTGGCCTTTTGCTCGGTGGCCTTGCATTGTGGGGAACGATTGTGCCTGGACAGACCTACTTCACCGAGTCGACAGATGTCGGATGGCCCGACGGAGACGTGGCATCGCTACATTCAATAGATGCCATCGTTGATTTCGTGAGGAACACGTCACCCGCTGATGATCACGATGTGGTGCGAACGATTTATGACACGGTTCGCCGTCGTTTTGACCGCTGCACTCCGTTTCTTACGCCCCAGCAGAATTGGATCTTGTGGGGGGTAAGCCTTATCTGGCCTCTGCGAGGTGCTCCGACCGCGCCGCTGTTGCCAAAGTATTCCCGTTGTGGCTTGTGTGACCAGGTTAACGGGGTGTTCGTGCTGGTGGCGACGGTGTTCAACATACCAGCTCGGCTTGTTTCCATGCCCGGACACACGACCGCAGAGGCTTATTGGAATGGTGCCTGGCGCGTGGTTGACCCTCATTTTGACTATTTCCCAGACCCGTTGGCCCCGGCTGTGGTGGCGGAAACCCTTGGACAAAATCCGCATTGGGTTCAAATGGCGTATGCCCATTTGGAACAACGCACCGTTGTTGCCACAGTAAATAGTTATGTTCGGTTCGTTTCCGGAGACGGCGTACGCAGAGAAACGGGACAATTGAATTCGCCACGCCTTGCAGTGATTCAAAGGTGGGCGGAAATCGGAAAATTTGTTATCCCAATTCTGTTTTTGACCACAGGAATTGCTATCTTACGGCTACGAATTGGTAAGAAAACAGCCGATTAAGCCCTTTGGTTCGGACTTCTCACAAAGTTGTGGGTAAATGTGCCGAAATGCCAACAGATTCCTGGATAGTGGGTGTTTTTTGCCCGGAAGCGGGGTTGCGCCGTGTTGAGGAAAAAGGTCTGCCATGTCTGAAGATACTCGCGGATCGGCGATTGCAGCCGAAGGCCGGTGCCAAATCCGGGTTAGCCCGACCGCTGGGAGTGCTGAAAAACGTGGTTGTTGGTTGCTTCAGGTTGTTGTATGACCCGACAAACAGTTGGCGTCCCGGTTATTTGGGGCGACAAGGGCCGCTGTTGCAACGGCCATGACACAATCGGTGTTGAGGAACTTCCGTAACCAACGGATGTCTGCTGATTCCGTGAAAAACAACGACTTGCCTGACAAATCCCACTCTTCGTCTTCGTCCCAGGACCTTGATCCCGAATTGCTGCGGCAATTTGAGGATTGGCGCCATGGTGCAAAACCGTTGTCGCCAGATGTGATTCGTAATGCAGCTACCCAACCGCCGCCCGAAAAATTGCCGGTCGACCCATTGCATCGCGCTTCCCGAATTCGAGCAGTCCGCCAGGTTGTGTTGGTTGCCATTTTGTTGTTCGGTTCACTCAGTTTGTACTTCACTCGACAGGAGATAGCCTACTTCTTTTCCGACAGCACCCCTTACGACCTCGGTAATTTACGCAACCACTACCACAGCGGGAAAAGATCTCTCGAAGTAGAATCCAACACGTACGTAAGAGCAGAAGGCCTTGTGATGATGGAAATCGCCCAAGCCGGGCGTTTTCAGTACTTTTTTTGCCCGCTGTACAATATTATTGTTCGCACAGAGCGGGAATTACCCGAAAAAGCCCGTGCTGACCTCACGTACATTGAACTGGAACCCGAGTGGCTTCCGATCTTGGAAAACCGGCTGGCGCTTCCCAGCGATTTGACGGCTGGGTTTGAAGCAACGGGCCAACTGTTGCGCTTGACCGATGGTCCGAGGTGGGTCAAAGAAGTACGGAAATTCTATGACGCGGAACTGACGGTTCCGCCCGACCAGGCTTTTCTGTTGCTTGATGGGGAGGCGCCAGGCGATAAGTTGTGGTACGTATTTGCAATCGGAATCTTTATATTACTGGCTGGGTCGTCGGGGTGGCTTTACGCTCGAGCCAGGCGTGTTGAACGAGAGTTGTTCGAAGACCGGGTCGCCATGGCCAAAACCGATCCACGTGACGGGCGATGAACCGCCATTTATTTGTGGAACTCGAATCATTCTTTCTGTGTTAAGTTAATTGAAATCAGAACAATCGGTCGTTGGCGGGTGGTCCCACCAATTGCTCCAGCCGCTGACTGTACCAGACATTTCCGGGCCGAAGTGTGACGGCACGCTCCAACGATGCTTTGGCTGCGTCGATTTGGCCAGCTTTCTGCTGAACGGTTGCCAGCGCCTCCCAGAGAGGAGCCGATTCGGAGTGGGATTTTAGGGCGTTTTGACTTGTTTTTGTGCAACGTTTGATGTCGACATCCTCGGTCGAAGCACAGAAAACCAAAAGAGCGCCCACCAAGCGCCCGTCGCCTGGTCGCTGTTGTAGTTGTTTTTCCAATAATTTTTGCCCTTCTTTGGTTTTTCCCTGCATTGCCAATGCCTCGGCTAATATGGGTACGGCATAAATCGCCTGTTGGCTCTCCGGATAGGCGCGTAGGATTTCGCGCAGCGTTTTTTCTGCTGCGTTGGGATTGTTGCCGTGGCGTAGTTCAACCCACTCGGCAATGGCCAACATGGCCCACGCACGGATTTGCCGTTCATTGTTAAGGTCCTGGGCCATAATGGCACGTAGTTCGGCTTCAACATTTGGTTTTCCCGCAAATGCTGACCGATAGGCCAAAATAAATCCGTCTTCGGGGTTAGTGGGTTTGGAAGCAACGGCACTGGGTTGGGTCGCGGCAGGGGTTGCTTGCCCGGCTAACCATCGTCGAACTTCGGCCATATATCCAGGTAGTTCGCGAAAACCGACGATTCTTGTTTCTTCGGTTCCGTCCTTGGTCAAAAAGAGCGAGGTCGGATAACGTTGTACATTGTATTGTTTGGCAAAGACCATTCCTTCTGGAGTCTCGGCATCAATGCGCCAGGCAACGAATTGGTCGGATATGGAGTGCATCTCTTGCGACCCAAATACCTCGCTGATCAATCGCTTGCACGGGCCGCACCAGACGGTGTAGACGTCCACGAGGATTCTTTGGTTACGGGTTTGGGCAATCTTGAGGACGTCGTCAAACGAACCCTCCACAAACGGATATTGTTGGGCAACTGCCGGAGAGATAAACCCACTCAACCCGACCAGAAACAGGGAAACAAGGGATAGTTTGCGTATTATCCTGGGCATGGTTGCTCCGTATCTCCAAAAAAGTCGTGCCGATGACACAACATGTCCAATCAGCCAAACCAGCGCTTCCTTCTATAGATTTGCGCCGCGATTTACAAACAACAATGGTGGCATGGTTTAGTTCCGGACACCGAAAACTGCCGTGGCGAGACAACCCCAGTCCATATCGAGTGTGGATTTCCGAGATCATGCTCCAGCAGACCCGGGTGGATACGGTTGTGCCGTACTTTGAACGATTTGTTGCTGCTTTTCCTACTATTTCAGCCCTTGCTGCTGCTCCCGTCGATGATGTTTTGGCCTTGTGGTCAGGGCTGGGTTACTACAGCCGTGCTCGCAACCTGCACGCAGCAGCCAAAGAGATGGTTGAAAGGCACCAAGGCAACGTTCCCGCCGATCCGTCGGCGTTGTTGGCCCTTCCGGGGATTGGCCGATATACC
>JABWCM010000300.1 GCA_013360285.1 Myxococcales bacterium | reverse complement strand
AGGCGTTGTAGTTGCAGGTATGTTAAAGGAAAACTATAAGTTTTTGCGGGAAGAAAGCCTTTATTTTGAGAGCAAAAACCAACAGATTCGATTCGAAGGCTGTTCTGGAGACTACTATCAAGGTCATAATGCCGAAATTCATGTCCTAGTTCGTACAAAAGACGGACGTTATGGTACGGCTACAACAATTATTCCGCTTAAAAACGAACTGAACGGCCCTTTTTTGGATGGCATCAATCCGTGCTGAATTATCCCTTCATTTAACAAGACAAAACAATTGAGGACCCGTTTAGAGGGAAATGTTTAGGAGAACCCATGACCCGTTCCGCTGTCGCTGTTGTTCGTACGAGTCCAGAAACCGTTCTTGCCGATTATGGGCGCGTAATGCGGCTGGCGAATTATTCGTCGGTTGTGTCCCAATCACAGGACACAGTTTTGAAGCTAAACCTAAGCTGGACAAAGTATTTCCCCGCGTGCTCAAGCCAACCATGGCAAGTGGATGGTGTGTGCCAAACGCTGATGGAAGACGGGTACGATCCACAACGGGTTTTTCCGGTTGAAAACAAAACCGTCGTTACGGACCCATGGGAGGGTGCCTACAACAATCGTTGGTTGCCCACGTTGGCCAAACACGGGTTGCAGTTTACAGCGTTGCCCGACGTGGAGTGGACGACCATAAAATTTAGTTCACCGCTTATAAAGTTAAATGATATCTTCCCAGAAGGTATTGAAATTCCCGCAATGTACGTGGGTCGCAACATCATCCATTTACCCACTGTCAAAACCCACGGCCATTCTGTGACCACCGGCGCCATCAAAAACTCGTTTGGTGGTTTGCTTAAGGAGGTGCGCCATTACGCGCACGAGTATATGCATGAGGTGCTGGTGGACCTCTTGTATATGCAAAAAGAACTGCATCCCGGCATTTTTGCGGTGATGGACGGTACGGTTTGTGGTGACGGTGCGGGTCCTCGAACTATGATTCCACGGATTCACAATATTTTGCTTGCGTCGGCCGACCAGGTTGCGATTGATGCTATTGCCGCGAAATTGATGGGGTTCGACCCATTGACAATTCCCTATCTTAAAATGTCTCAAGACCGTGGACTTGGTACCGCCGATCCCCGGAAGATCGAAATCGTTGGTGATTCGATTACGGGGTTAAATTTTGGCTTTCAAACCAAAAAATCGTTTGTCATCTGGGGCGATCAACTGATTCGAAAAGGACCTCTGAAGCCATTAAAACGTTTGTTGTTGCACAGTCCGCTTATGGTGTGGGCGCCCGCGGCTTCCAACCTCTATCATGACGGCTTGTGGTACCCCACGGTGGGTGCCAAATATATCCGTGAGTTTATGCGTACCTCGTGGGGAAAACTGTGGCAGACCTATCCGGAGGGTATTCGACCCTTACCTCGACAGTATCAAAATACCAAAAAATGGCAGCGACACGTCGGCTAAGCCCGTAATGGATGATGCTGTACCGAATGTTGTTTTGCGTTGATGTACGCCTATGTCAATGACGGGTGGCGGGGTGGTAAGTAACGTAGTGATCCCATTAACCGAAGAACTTGAAGGCGTTGCCCCTACGGGTACGGAGGAGAGTGCGGCCTCTTTAGACCCCAGTGCGGAAGGAAGACGTGCCTCAAACATGGAGCCGGAGTCCATTCTCTCCAACGTTGTGTCGTTGCGGGAGGAACTGTTGGTGTCCCGCGAGCGGACTGCGTTACAGATATTAAGTGAGTTACGCAGATTACAAACTGAACAACAACTTGGTTATGTGCACGTGCGTGGTATGCCAGGTTCCGGCAGATTCGCGTTGGTTCGTGCGCTTAGAACGTTGGCAGCCGGCGATTATGAAATCCAATGGGTGGTTCGTGCCCAACATCCTGCGCTTGCCGCCCACGATTTGGCCAATCTCGCAGTAAGATTGTGTGTCGCAACTACCGAGGAAGCGTTGATTCACCCAACTGGGGCCGCGGTACGAGCTTTGCGGTGGTTGTCGGGAAACCGGCGGGTTCTTTACGTTTTTGTTGGCGTCACGTCGCTTGATACCCTTGATCCATTCATAAAAGAGATGACCACCGGGGCAGTTTTGTTGTTGGGCGGCGTCGTGGGCGAACTTCCGACTACGTCCGTGATCGAACTTCCGCCCGTAACGTTGGATGAAGCGTTGCGGATCCTGCAATGGGACCACTCTGAAAGCGCCGAACTTTGCGCCAAAACAATGGGTGGATCGTTGTTGGCCTTGCGGCTTTCGCGCTGCTTTCATTCCAGTGGCCTGATGACACGGGGGATGGTGACGAAAGCGGTTCATCAGTCGTTGAAACGGCATCAGAATCCTGTTGTGGGTTTGTTGAAAATTTTGTTGCATGATTTGGAAAAAAAATCACCGCATTTGGTTGATTTATTGTCTTTTCTGTCCTTTTTCTCCCCGGACGGAATCGATTTTAAGTTGATTACGCTCGAAACACACTTGCTGCCAGGTACGTTAGTCGACCTGTTTTCGGAAGAATCCACTGCCGGCGGCGCCGCAGACGCGGTGGCAACGTTGGAAAAGTGGGGTCTTGTTCAGACGCGGGATGGGCTGGTTTTCCTTCACCCGTTCGTACAGCAGACCATTCGCGACAACCTAAACCAGGAGCGATTGCCGGTCTTCGGTGTGGCCGCGCTTGGTGTGCTGACCACTGCGTTTCGATTTGATCGCGAGCGTCCCAGTGATTGGATACGTGCCGCGCAATTGTGCCCACATGTGTTGGCCGCGATAACCAACTCTCGAGGAATACCAGGCATCGCGCTGCATTTCGCACAACTAGAATACCAGTTGGCAAAATATCTGGATGCCATACAACTGCCGTCCGTGGCTTTGGTGTGCGCTCAGGAGGCGTTGGGGAGACGAATGTCGACCTTAGGTGAAGATGCCATCGCGGTTTTGGAGTCCTATCGGCAATGTGGCGGCATGGAAAGAACTCGGGGGAACTGGTTAGGAGCCTGTCATTATTTTGAAAAGCTGGTAGCAGCGGCGCAGCGCATCTTTCAAGGGTCAGACGAAACGCAGTTGGTCGAGCCGTTAACTGAATTGGCAATCACTCTCGCACATATGGGACAGGCCAATCGCGCGCTTTCTCAGGTCGAGCGGGGGTTAGCAATCGCGTTATCCTCTGCGGGAATCGACTATCATCCCATCGTTGCGCGTGCGCTCGCAGGTTACGCTGCTGTTTTACGACTTGTGGGCGCAACCAAAGAAGCAATCGCCTGCACCAATCGCGCAATCACGGTTTGGGAAAAAGTAGCCGAGTCGACTAATTCTGCCGCGATCGCAAGGATTCTGGCCGAATGGGGCGCGGAATTGCTGCGGGAGGGGGATTCAGAGGTCGCGGGACGTGCGTTAAAATTGGCGCTGGGCATGCTCCCGGACTTGGCGGACACCCAGGCGTTTCGCTCAACCATAAACCGTAATTTAGGTGTGGCGCTGTTTGTTCGAGGTAAGTTTGCAGAAGCAAAAAACAGGCTGGAAGAATCGATGGACGTTATGCGTCGCCATAGCGGTTCCAAGATGTGTTATGAAACGGTACCTATTCTCTGGGAGTTGGCGCGTATTTCGCGAACAATGGGGGATTACGTCACGGCGCGAAATTATCTGGACAAAGCATTACAATTACAACGTTACGTATTTCCCGACGAACGTCATCCCGATTTTGTTGTAACAAATTACGAATTGGGGGTCACCCAACTGGCGCTCACCAATCCTAATGCTGCGCGAGAGGCGTTGAACGCTGCGTTGGTCCTACACCGTCGGTTTATTCGAGTTGGCCAGGACGACTTACAAATAGCCACTATCTTACATGAATTGGCCTTTGTATTACTGTCTCAGGGGGATTTGAATACGGCCCAATCCTACTACGAGCGTGCTTATGCGCTCAAAGTACAACACTACGAGACTCGAGAACATCCCGATGTGGCAAACACCGAGAGCATGTTTGGACAATTGTTGTGGAAATTGGGGCAAAAGGAAAAAGCTAGGGAATTGTTACATCATTCCGAATGGGTTTTTTCGTCACGGTATGGTTCCGAACATCCCAAAACCATTGCGCTGAATCGGCTTCTGGAGATCGTTCGGTGATGTTGATGGGTGGCCGGGTGGGGCATTCTCATTCGCGCACGACTGCGTTTAACTCCGCACGAAGGGCAGCAGCGACCCGTTGCCGCAGGTCAATCGCTTCTTCCATTTGCATCGTTCTTGACCGAGCGTTGAGCTTTAATCGCAGCGCAATTGCTTTTTGTCCCGCTTGGATCTGTGCTCCTCTGTAGACATCAAAGATTTCGACTCCACAAACAAGGTCTCCTCCGGCGGCCGTCGCGGTTGTGACAATGGTTCCGGCCAGCATTTCTTCCGGTACGATGATTGCGATATCGATATCAATTCCGGGAAATCGAGGGATCTCGCGGAAGGTTGCATGGTCCTTGGCGTGTGCCAACAGTGCGTCTAAACGCAGCTCGGCTCCGGCGACCATGCGACCGCCCAAATCGAATCGTCCCAGCACTTGTGGGTGTATGAGCCCAAAATAGCCGAACGTTTGGCCTTCGCGAACGATTTTGCCACACGCTCCTTGCTGAAATGGCGGTGCTGTTGCCGGTTCAAACTCGATTTTGTCGAGATGAAGCAGGTGAGCAAATTCACGTATTGTTTCGATGACATCGGCGATATCGGCGCGGCGTGGCTCCGGTTCGTGCATGGATGGAGCCGTGAGAGGTCCGCTCGTCACCATCGCCAAATGTACTGGTTCTTTAGGTAAGATAACGCCGCCGCTAGGTGAACTTTGTGGATGAATCACCAGCCCCAGCTCAAACAAATGGCAGCCGTTGGTATGTCGTGCATTGAGGCCCAGGGTGCCGAGCAAACCAGCCAGCAGCGACGTCCTCCCGATCGATCTTTCGACGGTAACGGGATTGAGCAGTTCCAACGCAACCCAGGACTCCGGCACACCGTGAGCCGCAAACAGAGCGGTTTCTACTTCGCGACTGGACAGAGTGTAAGTCATGATCTCCTGATATCCCAGCCGAACCATGGCATCCCGAGCTTTTTCGCGGACTCGAATGGCGCGGTCCATCGTGGCTTGTGGAATGGGGTCCGTGGGCATGGTTTCGGGAATCCGATCATATCCGACGAGCCGGGCAACTTCTTCAATCAAATCACATGCTTCTCGAATGTCTCCGCGGCTTGTTGGAATCCACACGTCCAACGTATCCGCCGCCGTACCGGGTTTGCATCGTAAACCAGCGCGGCGTAACGGCGTTTCAATTTCCGACAGGCTCCATTGGGTCCCCAGCGTAGTATTGATTTGCGAGACAGACAACGTGATCGAAAAGTCATCCAGGCTAATGTTTTTGGAGTCTCCAACCGAATGCACACGCAGAAGCGGCGAATTGAAACGTAATATCGCCAAGATACGGCGAATCGCCCGATCCGTAAGCGCCGGATCCACTCCGCGGCTGAAACGTGCCGATGACTCACTGAAAAGTTTTGTTTGTTTTTGCGAACGGCGAATCGTGATGAGGTCAAAATTCGCCGATTCAATCAGTATTTCCGACGTTTGTGCGTCGACAGAAGTCTCTTTTCCCCCCATGACCCCAGCAATGGCGACGGGATCGTCACCGCTGCGTATGGTGAGTATGCCACTGGGCAACACCATGGGCTCCGCCTGTTCGTCGGATATTATGGTTCGCAACTTCTCGCCTGATTTACTGGGACCTACACTTAAGACACGGTTCGTTAACTTGGTCGCGTCGTAAGTATGTGTAGGTTGCCCCATCTCCAACATGACGTAATTCGACGCGTCTACGACGTTGTTCTTCGGCTGCATTCCGGCAAGGATAAGGCGCCGTTGCAGCCACGCCGGTGACGGTCCGACCGTCACGTCCGAGACTTCGGCAACGCTGAACCTGCGGCAATTGCCCGCGTCATCTAAAATGGGGTCCAACGGGCCCGATTGGATGCTTGGACCTGCATCATCCCGCAAATCAGTAACCTGAAGTCCAAAGATTGCCGCTACTTCGTGGGCAACTCCAATGATAGACTGACATCGAGCGATATTGGGAAGAATCGACAAATGTAAGACAACGTCCGCTTCCCACGATGGATCGATTGGCACGACGCTGAGTGCAGGTGCGCCTATTTGGGCGTCATCGCCAAAAAATCGAATTCCTGAATGGTCGTGCCCGATTCCCAACTCGGCGTCGGAACATAACAACCCGTTGGAGGAAACACCGTAGAGGGTTGCTAAAACGACATCGCGGACAGCAAATCCCGGTTTGGAGCGGTCAATAATCGTGGCCCCAGGCAGCGCAACGGCTACACGTCCTGATCCGTGTGCCACATTGGGTGCCGCGGACACCACCGTGATCGGCTCCGGAGTCGAGACTGTTAAAATATGAACTTTCGGGTCCTTGGGGGACACGGTACAGGTCGTAATTTGCCCAACGATGACCTTGGGTGAAAAAACGCCAATATATTCAATAGTTTCAACTTCGATCCCCGACATCGTGAGCCGTTCCACCAATTCATCGACGTTGGTTCCTATGGGAACAAATTCCCGCAGCCAACTAAGCGGTACCCGCATGGTTGCACCTATTCGCCAAATTGGCGCAGAAAACGAAGATCATTCTGAAAAATATAACGTATATCATCAATTCCGTGGCGGAGAAGAATCAGCCGTTCAATGCCTAATCCAAACGCAATTCCCCGGACTTTTTCTGGATCATAACCGCCAAAACGAAGCACCGCGGGATGCACCATTCCCGCACCAAGTAGTTCGAGCCAGCCGGTGTGTTTGCAAACACGGCAACCTTCTCCAGAGCACAAGGTGCAACGTATATCGACCTCAACGCTTGGTTCCGTAAACGGAAAGTAGCTACCTCGCACTCGGATTTGTTGGTTGGGACCAAACATCTGTCGTGCGAACTGGAGGAGGACACCTTTTAGGTCACTCATTCGCACATTGGGACCAATCAACAGTCCCTCGACCTGATGGAATTGGATCTCGGAGCGGGGCGTGATGTTTTCATGTCGGTAACATAACCCGGGGAGAACAATCCGCAGAGGCTCCGGGGCAAAACGGCGCATGGCGTGGATTTGTCCCGATGATGTATGGGTTCTCAGCAGAATATCTTCAGAGAAATAGAAGGTATCCTGCATGTCCCGTGCGGGGTGATCCGGCGGCATGTTCAGGTATTCAAAGTTGTTCCGGTCCAATTCGACATGTGCCGATTCAAATGGCATGAAACCCATTCGTTGAAAGACACCGCTGACTTCTCGTACGGCCAGGGTAGACGGGTGAAACCCTCCGACGCGTAGTGGACGGCCGGGCAGAGTAACATCGGTGGCTTGTGCCGCTATTGTCTCTGCGATGTCCTTGAGCTTAAGCAGGTCCCGACGTGTTTCGAATGCAGCGAGCAGTTCTGAGGTCACCTCATTGACTGCTTGGCCGAATGCGCGCCGTTCTTCAACGGGAACCTTACCGATTTCGCGTTTCCAGTTGGTGGCTTTACCCGATGGCGCCAAATGCTCTCGGTAGAAGGACTCCAGGTCCGCCAAGTTGGCCGTATTTTGAAGCAGGGTTTTTGCGGTTGAGTAATATTGCTGAAGTTTTTCTAACATAAGCACGGCTCATCCAAGTTCTGCCAAAGGCTCGTGCAGGATGTGGTGACAACGTGGTGAGTGTTTTTTAACGAAACCATCCCACCTATGACAAGCCACGGACTGTACTACAGTGTATCTACGAACAAAAGCAGCATGATTGGTTTTTACGGGAGACAGGGGTACAGGATGAAGTTGGCATCTACTACCAAGTAGTTGGCATCTACTACCAAGTAGTTGGCAACTACTACCAAGTAGTTGGCATCTACTACCAAGTAGTTGGCATCTACTACCAAGTAGTTGGCATCTACTACCAAGTAGTTGGCATCTACTACCAAGTAGT
>JABWCM010000299.1 GCA_013360285.1 Myxococcales bacterium | reverse complement strand
TTGGCTGTTCTCACCCCACGAATCGCCTCAAGCGCAACCTTGGCCTTCAATTGACTACTGAACACCTTCCGATCTTTCTCACTCATGGACCGCTCCTTCTTACTCGACACAGCACTCATGTATGTCGACCTTAATCTAATGTCCAAAAAACGGGGTCCACTTTAAACCCCCCCGCTACTTCAACAAAAACACCTTGACCAATACGTCGCCGATTCCCACCAAGGCGGCACCGGCTATCAGGCCGGCGCAAATGGGTTCTTGGGTGTCTACCCACAACTTATATCCAGTTGTTTCCGGTTTTTTACCGTACACTTTGTCCATCCACCAGAAAAACCCCGCGCCGATGGCCATTGCAATCGTTGAATCCGGCGGTACTACCACACCCAGACCGATCGCCAATGGGGACAGCGGGAACTTTCCTTTGCTGAAATTTCGCCACAACTCCATCGCCAAGCCCACAATTGCCGCGATGATCATCGAAATGACTGCGGATTTCGGGATCAGGGGGGCGGCGCCGTCGGTCGCAAAAATACTGGTTACCAAATCCGATACCCCTTTCCACTGAACCGCGGATGGGAACCCGAACTGGTCGGTCACCATCGTTTCCATGATGTTGCCGCCCGGTTCGAGGTTACTTAAAAAGAGGGCATAAAACAGCGGGGTACTGGCCAACGCCCCCGCTACGATTCCAATGACATGCCCCATCGCCTGTTGTCGTGGTTTGGCGCCCAACATGTATCCCGGTTTGATATCCATCAATAGATTCGACGCATTGGACGCCACTTCGACACACATCACACCCGTCATCAGGTTTGTGGGCGGGTGCAAAGGGTCGAGCGACCCGTACAAAAACTGGGGGATTTTCGACAACGACCCAGTGGGTGTGATCCCCGTCAACGCTGTCGAATTGGCGGCAATCAGAGTCAACACGATCACCATTGCGATCGCCGTCAACCCGAATATCCAACTGACCCCAAACCATGCGTGGGCCATGGCCGCCGCGACCACGCCAATGATGGGAATACCTGCGGCGCTGACCGAAATCGGCAATTCAATGTTCTTCAGCACATCTTCACCCTGCTGTCGTTCCCCCTTTTTGAACAGACCCGAAAATGCCGACAAAATCATTTTGGGTTTGGCAAACAACGACGTCATCGCCGCAACCACCATCAACGCGATTCCCCACCACAACGCCCAGGTATTCAAAATGTGCGCCCGTGTAAACTGCGCCGTTCCTTCGGCCAACGATCCGGATTTGGGAACGATTTCACCAATGTTCGCCATCCACGGCACCAGTATCAAAAAGTTGATCGCCGCCCCAACAAGCATGCTGACCGCCACCCGAATCCCCATGAGTCCCCCGGCTCCAATCATCGCCAGATCCAACGACAACCGGAGCCCCATCTGCCTCGGGTCGATTCCCCCGATAGCCAACTTGGGCCACAACGAATATAGCCACCCATCCAGATAATGCGGTAATGCAGAAAACGTTTCGCGTCCCAAAAGTTTTACCTGGATCCACTTCTGGTACGCTTCCCCGGTCATAAATTGTAATCCACCTGCCAAAATCGCCGAAATGGCAAGCACTTTTGCTTTGAATACACCCACATGCGCCTGTGAAGTGTATAGCGTATCCAACACCACCCCACATGCCCTCCCTTCGGGAAAAGGCTGTTGTTCATCATTGATAAATCGCCGTTTCATGGGGAAAGCGACCAACACCCCCAATACCGATAATGTGAGGTTAAAAAACAAAATCTTCCACCAGGGAATCGTTTCGTTTTGAACCCACATAAACGCTGCGAGCCCGGAAATCAGCGGCCCCGTCATGTACCCGGCTGCGGTCGCAATCGATTGAGAACAATTGTTTTCCAGGATCGTCATGTCGCGCAGGCCCATCCGCGACAAAATCCGAAACACGGCAAAGGCCAAAATGACGCTGGTAAGCCCCACCCCCAGTGTCCAACCCGTTTTTGCACCCACATACAAATTGGTCGCCGACAAAAATCCGCCGAGCAGAAAACCCGTAAGCGCCGAACGGAATGTGAGCTGCGGCATGTCGCCGCGCCACACATTTTCCAGCCACCAACGGTCTTTTTGTTGCCGGGTCCAGGTACGAATCTGCTCATCGGTCAGATGGGGAATTGCCATAACTCACCTCGTTACTATTCAAAATTACCGCTTTCCCAATCGTACTGCCTGCAACGACGTAATCACCGCAAGATGGACAATGGACTGGACTGAACACGCATACTGCATCACGTTGACCGGTTGTTTCATACCCAGAAGCAATGGGCCAATCACTTCGGCACCGGCCAGTTCCGCCATCAGCTTATAGCCGATATTTCCGGAATTGAGATCGGGAAAAATCAACACATTGGCATCTTCCGTTAGCGTACAGAACGGAAACTTTTCGGTCCGCAATTCAGCGTTGACCGCGACTTCCAACTGCATTTCCCCGTCGACTTCCAGATCCGGTCGCCATTGTTTAACCAACCGCGTCGCCAGCGCCACTTTCGACGCATCCGGAGAACGGCTGGTACCAAAGTTGGAAAAACTCAACATGGCAATCCGCGGGTGAATATCCAAAGAAATCGCCGCATCCGCCGCCGTGATCGCAACGCGGGCTAAGGTTTCCGCATCGGGGGACACATGCACGGTGGTATCGGCAAACAATTTCACCCCATGGTGGCGGGTCACCACGATGTGCATTCCCGTGGCGCGGGCCACCGATTCATCCACTCCGATGATTTCCAACGCCGGACGGATCGATTCTTTATAGGGTTTGGTTACCCCGCTCAACACACCGTCAACCCGCCCCATCCGCAACAACATCATCGCGGCATATTCCCGTTTTCTTAACAGACTGCGTGCGGTTTCCCGACCGATCCCCTTTCGATGCCGCAGCTTATGTAACTCCGCGACCATTTGTTCCCAATCCGGTTGGTCTTCCGGGCAGATGATTTCTGCCCGATCCAGGTCCAAATCAAATTCCTCGGCGCGTTGCAGAATTCGTTCCCGGTTACCCAACAACACCGGAACCGCGATTTTTTCGTCCAGCAGTATTTGGGCCGCTCGCAGAATCGATTCTTCATCCCCCTCGGGAAAACAAAGTCTTGCACCCCGTTTGACCCCTTTGTTGATCAACTGGCGAATCAGTCCCTTTGCTGCGCTTTGGGTCCGTTCGAGCCGCTCACGATACGCTACCAGGTCATCCAGCGGTTTTCGCGCAACACCCGAATCCATCGCCGCCTGGGCTACCGCCGGTGCGACCCGCAACAACGCACGCGGATCAAACGGTTTGGGAATTACGTAGTCCTTCCCATAATGAAACCGACTGGAACCATAGGCATGCGCCACCACATCCGGGACTTCTTCGTGGGCCAATGTTGCAATCGCTTTAACCGCGGCGATTTTCATTTCCTCGTTGATCGTTTTGGCGGCAACGTCCAACGCTCCCCGAAACATAAAGGGAAACCCCAATACGTTGTTGACTTGATTCGGAAAATCGCTTCGTCCTGTTGCGATGATCGCATCGGAGCGGACCGCCGTGACATCGGAATACGAAATTTCCGGGTCGGGGTTGGCCAACGCAAAAATAATGGGGCGATCCGCCATGGTTTTCACCATGTCTTGAGTTACGATTCCCCCAACCGACAACCCCACAAATACATCCGCCCCCACCATCGCTTGGGCCAACGTACGATGTGGGGTTTCGCGGGCAAAAGGCTCGCGATATCGGTCCATTTCTTCTTTACGCCCTTTATAAAGCACCCCAAAAATGTCACACATCAAGATGTTTTCAATACGAACCCCCAACGACACATATAGGCGGGCGCAAGCAACCGCGGCGGCTCCCGCTCCGGAAAACACCACCCGCACATCCTCCAGCCGTTTCTCCTGAAGCTCCAGCGCGTTGAGCAATGCTGCCCCAGTGATGATCGCAGTGCCGTGCTGGTCGTCGTGAAACACCGGAATCTCCATGGTTTTACGCAACTGCTCTTCGATGTAAAAACACGCCGGCGCCGAAATGTCTTCAAGATTGATACCGCCGAAGGTGGGCTCCAGCGCGCGAACACACGTGATCACCACCTCGGGATCGGTTGTCGCAAGCTCCACATCGTAGGCATCGATTCCCGCCAGCACCTTAAAAAGCACGGCTTTGCCTTCCATCACGGGCTTTGCGGCCAACGGCCCCACGTTCCCCAGTCCCAAAGTCGCGGTTCCGTTGGTCACCACTCCAACTAAGTTACCCCGATTGGTATAACGAAACACATCGGCGGGATTCGCCGCAATGGCACGTGCGGGTTCGGCCACTCCCGGAGAATAGGCCAGCGCCAAATCACGCTGATCCGCCAACGGTTTGGTAGGCGAAATCTCCAGTTTTCCCGGGCGCGGTAGGGCGTGATAATCCAGCGCGTCTTTTTTGCGCAAGGTGGTCCACTTTTCCTGTGACATCTTTTCTCCTTATTGAGTTTGTGAAAAAATATGGGGACGGACTTGGACGCGGGGATTTTGGCCCCGATGCCCGGAAGAAAACCGAGTCATATCGGGAATATGGCGCAGGTTTTTTTCTGGGCAGAGAAAACCGAGTCATATCGGGAATATGGCGCAGGTTTTTTTCTGGGCAGTGGGGCCAAAAGCATCCGTCCAAGTTCGTTCAGCTATTTTTTCACAAACTTATTGTCCGCATCCAATACAATGATGTAACTGTGTTTCTCCGGAGTTTCCGGTTTGAGCCCCAGCGCCTTGTTCCCAGAAAAACGGTTTCCGTTTTTTCCCTTTGGGGTCCAACTCATCCATCGTTTTTGCATCATAAAACCGGCCCCCCAATACCACGGTTTCCACATCGCGGGAACGGCGTAAGTCGTCGAGTGGATTTTGTTCCAAAATCACCAGATCTGCCAACTTACCAACCTCAATAGAACCGATATCGTCGTCCATTCCCAAACTTTTTGCCCCATCCAATGTCGCGGCCCGCAACGCCTGCATGGGGGAAAATCCCCCTTGATGCAGCATCCACATTTCCCAGTGAGCAGCCAATCCCTCACGCTGTCCGTGTGCACCCACGAGCACCCGCACACCCCGATCAAGCAGTTTTTTTGCGCTTTTTGCGACCGCGACATGATTCCAATCGGCCAACGGAGCCGTCTGTGGTCGGCGTGCTTTGGGGTCGACGGCAAACCGCGGAACATACGTCAACAACCGTTTGTCATCCCACACCGGAGATTCCTGGTACCAATATCCCTCCCCAAACAATCCCCCATAAGCAACACCCAACGTCGGGGTGTAACCCACCTGGGATGCCCCCCACAACTGAACGACGTCGTCGTACAAAACGGCCGCGGGCAACGCATGTTCAATCGTGGTGTGACCATCTACGATCTGGTTCAGATTGTTTTCCAACACCGAGCCGCCTTCGGGAACCACCATCATTCCCAACTCACGAGCGGCAACGAGCACCATTTGCCGCTGGTCCCTTCGTGGTTGGTTATAACTTTTTACGCTGAACGCTCCCCACGCCTTCTGCCTACGCAGGTGGGATCGTGCGTCGTCGAGCGAGTCGATTTCCGATTTGTATTCGGTATCGGCCCCATAAAGCAACGTACCGGTGGAAAACAACCGTGGTCCTAAAACGATGCCTGCCCGCGCCATTTCGGATGCAGCAAAAAAGGTTTCCGTATCGTTCGATGGGTCATGCACCGTGGTGACACCAAACGCCAATGTGCCGTAATTCTGCCAGTTTTGCTGAGGCACAATGCCTTGATTTCCCTGAGAGCTGTGCGCATGAACATCCACCAACCCCGGGATCACCGTTTTCCCCTCGGCGCGCAGCACCCACGTGTCATTGGGAAGTTTTACCTCCGCCGTGTGGCCCACAGCACTGATCCGATCCCCATCAATGAGGATCGTGGCCGAATCGATAACCTGGTCCCCCACCATGGGAATCACTTTTGCCCCCACGATTGCTTTCATTCCTTTAGGTTTGGCAGCTAACGCGGTAAACCCGAGCGGCGTTCCGTTACTCACCACGGGTTTGGGTTCGGTTTGGGCGCCGGTCAAAAACGAAAAAGAATCGGCCAAGTCCCGACGAAACAACTCGGGCCCCAACGACCAGAACAACGTTTGGGAATCGGCAGACCAATGCAGAAAATAGCCGGCATCCCGGGCGACCCGAGCGGTGGGCAACGCCTTGGAATCGATGGCCAATTCCAGTGGTCGACCGGTTTTGGGCAAAGCGGAGACCACAATTCGAAACCGGTCGCTATACGCCACCCATTTCTCGTCGGGTGAAATCACAAAATCGACCCCCGATGCGGTCAGAACGTGGGTTCGGGGATCCTTGCCGTCGATGCCGATGCTTTTAAGTGCCCGTTTTTCTCCTTCGGGCGCCGAAAAATAAACCCGTTTGGCATCCGCCCCAAAAACCGGGGCACTTCCGTCGCGGGTCACCAACTTCAATTCGCCGCCGTCCACGGAAACGGCATACAAGCCGGGGTCTTTGGAATACAGCGGACTGATGACCCCCGACCCGGCGATTTTCGCGACAATTACCGTTTTGCCGTCGGGAGAAAAAACCGGGTCCACAAAATGACCGGGAACCGATGTTAATTTACGACCTACACCTCCAGACGACGGAACGATTCGTACTGCGCCGGATTGTAGGTCATCGTGGGTAACATACACGATCCACTTGCCGTCCCGGGAAAACGATGGGTTCAACTCAAAGTGGTCCGTCTGAGTTGTCAGGCGTTTGGCTTCCCCGTCGGGCAAACGCTGGGTCCACAACGTACCCAACGCCTCATACACCACGTGTTTTCCATCGGGGGAAGTACGAACGCCCCGCAGCATTCGAACCGGGAACGACGGAGGCGCAACATCGACCGGAAACCGAACTGCGTCAGCAATGTTTCGGGTGTCCTGCACACGAAAGGGAATCTCCTTGGGTTCTCCTCCGATGGTTTCCACAACCTGGATTTTGCCCCGAGCCCAAAAATAAATCTGCGCGGAATCGGGGCTAAAAGCCATGCTGGGATACACGCCCAAAATGGCCCAGGTTTCCTGCATGTCGCGGTCCAATATGCCGGTCAACACCCGTTCTTTTCCCGATTCCAATTCGCGGATGACCAACTCGGTTTTTTCTCGATTTCGTCGTACGTATGCCAACTGTTTGCCGTCGGGGGATGGGGTCGGCCGAACGGCACCACCCGGGCCACCGACTACGCGGTCGATGCGGCCGGAGTCCAGTTCCAACACACTGATGGCGTAAATTCCCGAATTCGGGTCTCGGTTGTATTCAAACACGTCTCCGGAAGTGACGTCATGGCTGAAGTACAACTGTTTGCCGTCGGGGGAAAACGCCGGTTCACCCAAGTCCTTTTGGTCATTTTTTTTGGTCGTAAGCGGCGTCCCTTTGCCTCCCGAAGTGTGGAACATCCAGATTTCGCCGGCTCCAAGACTGCGTCGACCCGTAAAATGTTTCCGCGCAACAAGATATTGGCCGTCGGGGCTCCATGCGGGGTTGCTCAGCAGACGGAAATCTTCTTTGGTAACCGCGCGTGGATTTTTTCCGTCCGCGGACATGAGCCACAGGTTGTTTCCGCCGCCGCGGTCACTGACAAAAACGATTTCTTTGCCGTCGGGTCGAAACCGGGGCTGCATGTCCCACGACATACCGGATGTCAATGGTTTTGCTATCCCGCCATCTTTGGGCAGAAGATAAATGTCGCCCAAAAGATCGAACACCAACCAGTTGCCGTCCGGACTGATATCCAAACTCATCCAAGTGCCGGAATCTACGTCAATAGGAATTTCTTTCAGCGGCAACGGCGGATTGTCGACATCCCAAACGGGTTCTTTGGCCGCGCCTTTGTTGTCGCCGTCGGCGGCAAAAACAGCGGTCGGCGCCACATCCATGATGACAAAACACAACAACATCCAAATCGAAAACAACCAGCACCCACGTTTCAAAGGACAACCTCCAGGTGGTTCCCGTGAGGGAACGATGGGCGAGCATCGCCTACGAACGCGCCGGAATCAAGGAGAGAGATCCGGTTTTGATCGTGGGATCGCCAAAACTTGACCGAACGACCACCGACAAACCGTTGAAAACATCTTCTCTTTCGATAAGATAAGCCGCGGTCGCGACACGACGGTGACCGCGGAGGGTCATATGGAGAAAGGGACATACAAGAAAAAAGCGCCACAATTGGTGTTGGGATGTTGGATTTTGGCTGGGGTGATTTATGCCTGTGGACCGGAAGGAAATCCCCCAAAAGACGGAGAAGCTATTGTTGGCGCAACCTGGGTTCGCCACATTGGGAACGTTGTTGGGGACCGTAGTATCCATGGCGTCGCCGAATTGATGGATGGGGACCAATCTTTGGGATACGCAGTCGCCGGCACTGCCGGGGACGGACGGAGTTGGGTTGGCCTGTTGGATCACGACGGTGGGATTGGGTGGTCAAAAGCTTTTGGGGGGCGTCCCGTCGTACCGTTGCGTACCCAAACCGCCGCCGTTCCGACACCGCAGGGGGGATTACTCGTTGCCGGCGAAGGGGCGGATGGTCGCCCTCATCTCGTGGAACTGGATCCGACCGGAGCAGTGATCCGGACGGCACCCATTGGAAGCGACAAACATTTTATTCGCGGCCTGGCAGCAAGACCCAACAGTTATCTTATCGCGGGAGGATATTATCTGAATGAGGCGGCCATTTCCGGATGGGTTACCGAGGTGACGTTGGAACTGAAACACGTCGAGTGGACCGCGATGATTGTTCCGGAAACAACCGGAGCGTTGTGGTACACCGCGATTGCGACGGGGAAGGCGTCGGCGACGGTGGACGGCCCTTACGGCCTGGGGCGTGGGCCTGCGGATTGGGTTGCGGTGGGGCAGGAAGGCACCGTTGGGCATATCACCTCCACCATTGGTGCGGAGGATCCGGCGGTTGACTTAAAGGAACTTTCGGTTTTGGGAACAACGCAGCTTACCGACGTATCGGTTGTTGGGGAGCAAATTGTGGCGAGCGGATTCGGAGAAAACGGCGGATGGGTCGCCCGATTGAATGCCGATCTGGATACGTTGCCGGGTTGGCCTCAAAGTATTAAAACATCTCGTCCCCCGGCCATGGTGACTTCGTATACGCGAACGGATGGGGTTTGGCTTGGCGTCGACAACAAATTGGTGGTCGTTTCCGACAACGGAACGGTTAAAGAAGTGGCGCGGAGCAATACCGGAACGATTTACAGCGTGCGAGGGTGGCCCCAACATCCCCAAAACCCTGTGGTGGTAACGTCTCATTACTTCGTTGACGTATTTACCGACGCCAACAGTCCGCCGCAAACCGGGGTGTATGGGTGTGGTCCGTCCTCGTTGGCCGTGCCGACCGGGGTGATGTCGGACGGCACCGTGGCGCCGCGGTTATACACCGTGGGTATCAACTGGGCGGAAAAACCCAAAGCGACGGCCGTCGGGTCTTCCTGTGTATACGCGACAGACAACGACTTGGCATTTGAATGGGGTGCCCCATCGTTGGCACCCACGCAGGCCGCCGGGGGTGTGCTCGCCTTGCCCAACGGAGAATTTGTGGCCAGTTTGTCACCGGTTTCCGGCAAAGTAGGGCTCGTACGATTTACGGCAGACGGCAACGTGGTTTGGAGCCGATTTTTTGAAGGACTCGAACTGGGGGAGGGGGTCGGTTGGGTACCCACCAACCCGGATGATTCGAAATCCCCGGGTGCGATTGTGATGTTGGCACGCCTTGCCAACGGCCAAAATCCCACCTTGGTGCTGGCGCAGGAAGATGGGGTTGTGCTCAAGGCGCGGGCTCTTTCCCGGAATTTTTCCAAGGTGTCCGGACGAGTTGGCGGGAAAGGGGTCGTGTTGACGGACCGGCAACAGGTTGTTGCGTTATGGGACAATACAAACAGTACCAGCCTGACTGTCATGGAATACGAGGAATTCGAGTACGTTGCGGATGCGGTGTTGTCGCCGGACAACCATGTGATTGCCGTGAATCAAGATGGGGATATTACGAATATTTTGCCCGACGGCACAGTGTTTCAGCACAATGCTTGGGACTTGGGTAAATATTCTCCAACCCGGCGGGTCGGTGCGTTGTTTAGTGGGCAGTTTGTCGATGTTTCTATGGATTTGTCGGGCGAATATGCGTTCTTTGGTTATAGTCCGCCGGAGAGCTGCTTGAATACTTCGATGTGTTCGTCGATTGCCATGAACATCTCAACGGGGTATTCCACGGTTTTCAGCACGTTGGCGTATGACCGACCCACGGGAGTGATTGCAACTCAGGATGGGGGGATATTGGTTTTCGGGACCACCCGCGGTTATGCGTATCCCCGTGAAGGGGCATGGTTGTTGAAGCTAAACGACCAAGGATCGACCGGAGGTGCATGCAGCGCCGAAAGTCCAGGCAGTATGGGTTTTTATGGTGGAATCGCGAGCAAGAAGCCAATCAAAAGCCAGTCGGAGCCGCTTCAATCGATAAACATAACAGAGGTACCACTTCAGTTAAGCACCCTTGCGGTCGCCGATACGCCGGAGCAGGGAAAGTCGTGCAGCGGTTATGTTACCAACGAGCCGGTCACGTTGGTCGTGGCCCCAGTTGGCCAAGGAACGATTGAAGTGGAATCGGATCCCCCGGCCGAATCATGCGGCGCAAATTGTTGGCGGTGGCCGCCGACCGGTGCCAAGGTGACGCTGAAAGCGACTCCTGCCGAAGGCCATTGGTTTCAGCATTGGTGGGACCCAATGACACACAATGCGGACCCATCGATCATGTGGAGTCAAAAATTGATAACTTCCAAGACGTTGTGGGCCTACATGCCGCCGGTTCAGGAAACCTGGTGTAATGACATGCTGGATAATGATCGCGACGGGATTGCCGACTGTCGGGATTCCGATTGCGTCGATCACCCGGTTTGTAATGGCTGTAAACCTTCGTGTTTGGGAAAAGAATGTGGGGACAACGGGTGTGGGGACTCATGCGGGAGTTGTACCGATGGGGCGATCTGTGAGCTGGGTCAATGTGTTTCGTGTGAACCCCAATGTGAAGGAAAACAATGTGGGGATAACGGGTGTGGCGGAACGTGCGGGAGTTGTACCGATGGAGCGATCTGCGAGCTGGGTCAATGTGTTTCGTGTGAACCCCAATGTGAAGGAAAACAATGTGGAGACAACGGATGTGGCGGAACGTGCGGGAGTTGTACCGATGGGGCGACTTGCGAGTTGGGTCAATGTGTTTCGTGTGAACCCCAATGTGAGGGGAAACAATGTGGGGACAACGGGTGTGGCGGAACGTGCGGGAGTTGTACCGATGGGTCTCTGTGTGAGCTGGGTCAATGTGTTCCGTGTGAACCCCAATGCGAGGGGAAATTATGTGGGGACGATGGGTGTGGCGGAACGTGCGGGAGTTGTACCGATGGGACAACTTGTGTTTTTGGTCAATGTATAGATGAACAAAGTTGTGCGGATGCGCCGATTGCTGCCATTTCAGTTTCTCCCGGGACCAACGTTGTGCCCGAGACCAAGCTGTGGTTGTCGGGTCTTGGAAGTTTTTCCCCAACCGGTAACGTCGCAGCTTATGCGTGGACGGTGAGCCAACCGGAGGGATCTGTTTCGGTATTGGCGCCGTCGACTACCGCTCCGGAAGTGACGTTCACCGCAAATGTAGCCGGCAACTACGTGTTTCAACTGCATGTATGGGATAACAATGGAGTGCAGTCGTGTGTACCGGCCACCGTAATGGTCGAAGTGGTGCCAACCGCGGCGATTCATGTCGTGTTGGTGTGGGATACACCAGGGGACCTTGACCAGACCGATGAAGGTCCAGAAGCGGGTGCGGATATGGATTTACACGTAGCCCATCCATTGGCCAAATCGGACGATATCGACAAAGATGGACAACCCGACCCGTGGTTTAACATCCCGTTTGATTGTTACTGGTTCAATTCCAATCCCAACTGGGGCAATCTGGGTTCGGCCGGCGACCCGGAGTTGGATCGGGATGACACCGATGGGGCCGGTCCGGAGTTGGTGAGCATTCCGGCGCCCGAATCGGGAATCACCTATCGTGTGGGCGTACATTATTGGAATGACTTTAAATTCGGCCCGTCGTGGGCCACACTCCGGGTGTACATCGACGGCGTTTTGATGTTTGAACGAACCGGGGTGGAAATGAACAACCTGGATATGTGGGAAGCCGTCACCATCGCGTGGCCGTCAGGTGCCATCACTCCGATCACTGGACCCGGCGGTGGAGACAAGATCACCCCGAATTATAAGGCGCCGCTATTTTAACCCGCAATTTTCGCCCCCAGAACTGGGGGGGGCAGCGAAAATAGATAAACGTCTCGGGATCGGCCGCTTTTGGCCGGCTTGTCCAGTTCCGTGCCTGCGAAATATTCCCGATATTCCTCGGTCCGGTCCCGGCCCTTCCGACTCAAAATCGGCTCGGCCAGCGTCACTCCCGGCTTGAAGCTGAGAGGGTGTTTAGCTATTCAAAACGTTTTGAGCTTGTGAAAAAATAGCTGCGCGGACTCTGGGCGGTGGCTTTGGGTCGGCTTGGTTCCGAAAAACCCTGCGCAATATTCCCGATATTACTCGGGTT
>JABWCM010000298.1 GCA_013360285.1 Myxococcales bacterium | reverse complement strand
TGTTGATGAAGTTGTGGTTGGCACTTCCGGCCGCACTGTTGGTAACCGGCAGCTTATGTTACTCACTTTGGATGGGTAAAAAAGTAGGTACGACAGTCCTGAGGTGGTTCTTGTTGGCTTTGACCACACTGGCGGTGGGGTTGCTACACCTGGCTTGGGTGGCTGTTATTGCCCCCGATGATTTAGGCACGTGGGTTCATGTGTACTTAAAGCCGGTTGTGGAACGGTTTGCGGATGAAAGCGACGCACTAAGTAAACCGTGGTGGTTTTATGGCGCAGTGATTTATCGCGACTTTGTATTCGTGGGTGGATTGTTGGTTGCGTACGTCGTTGCGCTACGTGGTGGCCACACCTGGACACTCTTTGGAAGGATACTTGGCGCAACAGCGGTATTTGCAACCTTGGCGATGTCCCTATTTGGTAAAAAGGAGTCACTTTATTTGTATCCCTTGGTGCCCATTTGGTGTTTGTGTGCCGCGGTGGGGGCGCGGTGGTTGTTCGATGTTGGCAAGCCGGGTTCCGACAAACGTACCGGTTTACGATGGATGGCTGGTTTCTGGGGCGTGGGAATGCTCACGGTGGGGGCTGTTTTGGCGTGGTTATCTTTTCTTGGAAAGAGCCCGTCCGGCGCCTTAAGCACGTCGTTTGGGGCTGGGCACATCGTTGTTTGCAGCATACTGGGCGTGGGACTGATCGTATGGTCGCTGGTCGGTACGTGGCCGATATCTACGGCGGTATGGGTGGTGATTGCCGCCCATTTGTTGTGGGGTGGATTGATGGCCGGCCAGCGTGTCGCCGACTATCGTAACAACACCTCGCGTGCGCTCGCACAATTTTTTGGCGCTCCACAAGACGCAGTTCCTCCTGGTCCGGAAACCATGACGCCGCGGTACGTGTCGGCATGGTCGGGTATTCACGGCTACTGGCTGTGGAAAAAAGGGCGCCCCTGGTATTACGACGACGAACGTGATCTGAGTTTTGAGGAGCTGCAGAAACGATTCGGGAACGAAATTTTATTTTATGAAATCGATCGTTCATTTAAGGGCACGCTGGGAGGTCCCCCCACGGAGCAGCATCACCGAATGATCTTGGGATGGCTTGTTAGTCAAACCGTCGAGATAACAGAGGAAATTGAATCTCACACCGGTTTGGGTCTGTCCACACGGGTGTTTGTTCCGAAAAAATGATTGGATACGTTGCGGGCGTGCCGGCATTACGTCGTTGGTAGGTCCTTTAATGCAGCCGCATTGATCGTGCCGGTCTGAACGAGTTGAATGAGTAAATTTTCACCCATGGTTGCCAACAAGCGCAGAATATCGACTCGAGTACGCTGATATTGAGCCAACTGTCCGATATCCGGCTGAGTTTTTTCGATTACCAGCAGGGCTTGTTTGCCCTCGTCAAAAACCTCCATCGCCTCGCGGATCCAGTTTCGTTCTCGTTCATTCATGACCCGTGTGACCATTTTCCAGATGTCCGTTTCGGCTTCCCAGTAGTCTTTACGTTCCCCGGGCGCCCATCGCCGGTGAGCAACGCCCCAATGCTCTAGATCTTGTAACGCCATGCTCGATGCGCCGGAGCTGATGACGAGCGCCTCCTGGATTTGCTGAACGGTAAGAGGATGCGGGTGCAGGTACAAGAGGGTCCAGATCCGTCCGAGGTTTCGCTTAAATCCCCAGAATTCCATAAGTCGGCCGATGGCGTTACATACATCCAGTGTTGCCTGCGGGCACAACACCGTGTTTTGAACATTCATGATAGCAACAGCCTTGTTGACGTTTAGATATACAGATCGCACCGGTTATTTCGGTGGGTAACTTACAAACAGTTCAATGTCTTCGAGGACGTCGACCTCCATTGTAACGGAGTCTTTGTTGGTCGCAACCGACGACGGGAAATAAACGCCGGTCGGCACAGACACTACGTCGGGCGACAACACTTTGAATTGTACCTCAAGAAAATCGGAGTCATTCACAACCACCTCGTTATTAAGATAAGCCAACGTGATGGGTTTTGCTGGATCGATAAGATTCACAATGACCACAGCGCCATAGCCGGCGGTCCCTTGGCATTTGCCGTTGATGCAAGGCAGGTTGTTTTTGCAGTTAATGGTAGGCGGATTGCAGGTTTCTCCCTGCCAATTTTTGATCTGAGGGGGGGCAATCGAAACATTATGGCCGGTTGGGAGCGCAGAAGATCCGGGACCGGTAGCAGGAACCGGAAAACATCCAAAACCAGGAAAACAAATTTCGGTCATAAATGCTACGAGTTCCAGCTTGGTGTAATCATAGGCCATAGTGAATTGAAGACCTGTGGCAAGTGGGCTGGTAACGGAAGATGCTGCGAGCTTAAGATAACATGACTCGATGGACGCGAGTGGACCAGACACAATGCATGCTTTCGGAAACAGATCGGTACATGCAGATCCCGCCGCAAAGTTAGGTGCCCCAGGGGTACAGCTACCAGCAACACAGAGATCGTTAAGAGTACACGGATTTCCATCATCACAGGTCCCGCCGGAGGAAGGTAGAAAGGCACAGCCAATCGCCGGATTACACAGATTGGTTGTACACGGATCAAAGTCGTTGCATACGACCGGGGTTCCGGGAATACACTCTTGGTTGAGACAATAGTCGCCTTCGGTGCATAAGTTGTCGTCTGAACATGGACCGTTATCGGGAGTTTGTTCAACGATACATCCCTGAGACGAGTCACATAACGCGGTCATACACGGCTCATCGGTTTCGCATTGGCTGTCGTCTTCCACGTTGACACATAGTTCATTTTCGCAAATGTCTTGCGTGCATGGGATAAAGTCGTTGCATTCGGCGTTGGTCGTGCACGGGGTAACACCCTCCACCTGGCAGGTTTCCGAACAGCCGTCGCCAGGTTGTTTGTTGCCATCGTCACACTGTTCGCCGCATGTCGCAGTTATCTTACCGTCGCCGCATGTCGGTATATTGGCGGCGACGCACACACCCGGTGCGATGCAGGATTCAGTTCCATTACACGGGTTGCCGTCGTTACAGGCCATCGGGTTACCGCTTTTGCAACTGCCTGCTGCGCACAAATCGCCCACGGTACATCCGTTTCCATCGCTGCAAACAGCAGTGTTGGGAACGTGCGCACATCCTCCTAAGATATCGCACGTATCATCCGTACACGGATTGTTGTCGTTACATGTTTGCGGAGCGCCCACACATACCCCCTTGTTGCAACTGTCGGGACCCGTACACGGGTTCCCATCGTTGCATGCACCGCTCAATGGGACGTGAATACATCCCGCTGTTGCGTCGCACACATCCAGGGTACAACTGTTCTGGTCGTCGCAGTTGTTTGGTGAACCGACACATTTCCCGGCTGCGCACGTGTCGTTTGTGGTGCACGCATTGCCGTCGGTACACGGATTGGTGTTGGCAAGAAACGAGCAACCTCCCGCCGCGTCACAAATGTCCGTGGTACAGGGATTGTTGTCGAGACACGGGATTTTGATACCGGGAACACAATCGCCGTCTTCACACTGGTCGCCAACGGTACAGGCATCGTTGTCGTTACAATCTTCTTCGTTTGTGATGTGTTGGCATCCTCCACCGGGGGAGCAGATGTCGTCCGTACATGGGTTTCCGTCATCGCACCCACCTGTGGTGGCGCCGACGCAAGCGCCCCCGGAACAGACATCGTTGGTCGTGCACGCGTTACCGTCGTTGCAGGGAAGGGTGTTGGGGGCGAATTGGCAACCCGTCGGGGTACAGCCGTCATCCGTACACGGGTTGTTGTCGTTACACACGGTCTTCGCGCCAGGTATACAGGTACCTGAGACACAAGTGTCTGGGTTGGTGCAGGGATCTCCGTCACTGCATGAGGCGTTATTGACGGTGAACAAACAACCCGAGGCGGGATTACATTGGTCGGTGGTGCATGGATTGCCGTCATTACATATCAACGCGTTGGTGCCAATACACGTTCCGCCACTGCATGTGTCGGTCACAGTACAGGCGTTTCCGTCGTTACAGGTACCCGTGACATTGGTGTGTAAACAGCCGGTGAAAGGATTACAGGTGTCGTTGGTGCACACGTTTCCGTCGTTGCAGTTGGTGGGTATCGTGCCGGTACAAACGCCGCCACCGCAGGTATCGTTTGTGGTGCAGGCGTTTCCATCGTTGCACGCTCCGGAGGCTGCAACAAATACACAGCCCGCGTCCGGATCGCAACCGTCGTTGGTACAACTGTTTCCGTCGTTGCACACGATCAGAGACCCGGCAACACAACTTCCGGAAACACATTTGTCCCCTTGCGTACAGACATCATTGTCGTCACACGCACCGGTAACCGGCAGAGACAAACAGCCCAATTCGGGGCTGCACAATTCCGTTGTGCAAACGTTGCCGTCGGCACAGTTGAGGTTTCCTGTGCCCTGACATGCACCCGATTGGCACTGGTCGCCGGTCGTACAAAGATTGTTGTCATTACAAGGTCCGGATGCGGCAGAATAGATGCAACCTAAGCCGGAGTCGCAGTTATCTTTCGTACAGGGGTTGTTATCTTCACAATCGATCACCAATAAGCCGGCGCATAGTCCATTGGAACATTGGTCCGCGGTTGTGCACGCGTCGTTGTCGTCGCAGGGACCTAGGTGATTGGAAAACAGGCACCCAACGTCCGGATCGCATGTGTCGTCAGTACAGTCGTTGTTGTCGCTACAGACGATTGTTGTTGCGATACATCCACCCCCGGCGCAGATATCTCCGGATGTGCACGCAGAGTTGTCATCACAGGGTATGCCGTCGTTGGGAACAAACTGAAACGGGTCCAATTCGGGTGCACAAATTTCGCATGGATTACCGGGGGCTGGGTCTTGTGCTTGATAACATAAGTCGTCGACAACACATCCCCCAGGACAGGTACAAATGTTTGGATCATCGGGAAAAGATAGGTTGTTGAGGGGGTCGGTTAAGTGAGTAACTTCGCACAAGTCTTCAAATCCGTCGTTGTCGTCATCCAAATCGCAATTGTCGTGTACCAAGTCGACATCGTGGTCTTGAATCTGCAGCAAAGTTTTAATTCCAACATCAAACGTCAACAAATACAACGCGGTGAGAATGTTACGTTGAATATCCGTAATATCGACAGCGCCATCGCACTGAAGATCGGCGACAGTAAGGGAAACCGCGGCGCACGGGGGTAGGCCGATGCCCTGAAGTTGGGACAACGTTGTTAGGATATAACAATTGACGTCACCGACATCCAGACTCCCGTCCTGTGTGATGTCTCCGATATACGGGCCGGTCTGTCCATAGCCGGGCAACGGATTGAGTACTTGTGTGTATAGTACGGCGAGAAACGACAGGACAAATAATCGTGTTATGGAACTGGAAGAATGAACCATGTTTTCACCGGAATATAGGATCGACTCGGTTAGGAATCACCAATTTGGGGCGATTAAACTATTCGAGGGCTGTAGGCATGGAACCCATTCACCGACGGCAACCCCGAGTGAACCATGAAACACTCGTTGTGAACAGTAGAAAACAACGGCGGATTCAACGATTTAACGTGAGGAATTCGTATGCGGACGACATTTTGTGGTCACTTCAAGTGTCGATGAAGTAACACACAATGGTGTTTCGTAAAGTAAGATAACGGGATTGGGAAAAGGAAGGGAGGCCCACCCAGTGCTGGACACCGGGTGGGCGGAGGAGGTGATCGACTACAGCGCCTTGGTCACGATGATCTTCAGATCCGTGTTGACCACGGTATCCTGGGTCTTCGGTGTTTTGTCGGACGCAAGCACCTTGTCGAGGTTGATGGCAACCGGCGCGCCGGCAGGAATCGCGGTTTTGAGCGTAAACCGAACTTCGACAAAGTCCGGGTTACCCACAACCGTATTTCCGTTAAGGTACGCGGGGGTGAGCGCCGAGTCGGGTTTAGACACGTTTACGATAACAACCCCACCCATGCCGGCCCAAGATGCCGGAGCAGACGGATTGAGCGTAATCGAGTGACCCGTTGACATCGGGAAGGAGCCGGGTCCAGCAACGGCAACAACGAAACACGGGGCGGTGCCGCCGGGTCCGAAGCATACGTTGTCAAAGAAACCGGTCAACCCAACTTTGGTGTTGTCGTAAATCATGTTGAACTGAAGGGCGGTTGCCAGAGGTTCGGTGTTGGAAGCTGCAGCAATCTTGAAGAAACAAGATTGAACCGAAGCAGCGGCGCCGGAAACCTCACAAATGGTGCCGGAGTTGGTGTACACCGGACCACCCGAACAACTGCACTCCGTTTGGCAAGTGGTGCTTGCTGCCGTGCCGCAACTCGCATCCCATGCCGTATCACAGCAGAACGAGTCCAGGTTGCAGACGCAGTCTACGCAAACAGCCGAATCGCAACCGGGAGTTCCGTTCGCCGTGCAGCATGCGCCACCGGCACCGGTTCCGCAGAAGCAGGAGCCGAAGCAACCAGTTTCTGCTTCCGCAACGCACGCGTCGTCCCAACCGATCTGGCAGCAGAATGGATCCGCTGCGCAAACGCAGTTGGAACAACCTTGGCTGTCGCAACCCGGAGTTCCGTTTGCGGAACAGCAATCACCGGTGTACTCGCAGGCATCGCCGATACCGTTGGAGTCTGCGTCTTCCTGACCCGGGTTCGAATTGAACGGGCAGTTATCACACAGAGCGCCAACGCCGTCCGCGTCTGGGTCGTCAATGACCGTAAACACACACCCGGTTGCAGGATCGCAGCTATCGGCGGTGCAAGTGTCACCGTCATCGCATATGATGGCGGAACCACCGCAGGACCCCGCTGAACAGGCGTCGCTGCCTGTGCAGGCGTCGCCGTCGTCGCACGGATCGCTGTTGGGGGTGTTTACACAACCGGTTGCAGGATCACACGAGTCGTCGGTGCAATCGTTGCCGTCATCGCAGTTTGCGGCAGCGCCACCCATACAGGTGCCGTTCATACACGCATCGCCGCTTGTGCAGCCGTCGCCATCGTCGCATGCAGCCGAGTTGTTCGTGTATTCACACGCTCCGGTTCCGGCGTTACACGTGTCGGTGGTGCAGGCATTGCCGTCGTCACAAACACCCGGGAACGCGGTGCAATCTTCGACGCCCAGGATGATGGTCTTGTCGACCACCTGACCGGTCATCGGTTTTGCATCAGCCGTTGCCCCGGCGATGTTTGAGTAAGTCAACACTGCCGGATTGGCCGGATCGATGTTGACGTTTAACTGAACAACCAGCTCCATAAACTTAGCGTCACCGGTCACCGTTCCGGCCGAAAGGTAAGCCGCCGAAATCGCGGACGACGGATCAGACGGGTTCGACAGAATCACGCTGCCTTTTCCTGCCCAAGCTGACGGTGGGTCGGGGAACACACTGACCAAGTGCCCACTCGGGGAGATCGGGTTTGGCGGTGTGGCCACGATGAAGCAGAAACCGGGTACGATACACAGTTCGTCCTGCATTTGAACCACACTCAACTGCGCGGCATCAAACAGAATGTCGAACTGCGCCGCCGACGGGGTCGGGGTGTTGAACGACGCACGCGCCATCAACAACGGACAGATGACTTGGTCACCCGCGTTACCGCTGACTTCGCAGAACACTGCGGCCTGGCACTCCGGAGCGGTGCTCGGATCGCCGGGTTCGCAGATACCTGCCGCGCAAGCATCGTTGACCGTACATGCATCGCCGTCATCACACGGATCGGTGTTGTTGGCAAATACACAGCCGGTAGCCGGATTACAGCTATCGGTCGTACAAATGTTGCCGTCGTTGCAGTTCAGCGAAATCCCCGCCACGCAGCCCGTCGCCGGATTACAGGTTTCGGTACCGTCACAGACATCACCGTTGTCACAGTTGATCGGTGTTGTTGTGCAGCCGGTAGCTGGGTTACAACCGTCGGTCGTACAGGCGTTACCGTCATTGCAAGTGATCGCGGCGTTGACACAACCAGTGGCTGGGTTGCAGCTATCGGTGGTGCAAGCATCGCTGTCGTTGCAGTCGATGGCGGCATTGACACATCCGGTAGCCGGGTCACAGCTATCGGTGGTGCAAGCATCGCTG
>JABWCM010000028.1 GCA_013360285.1 Myxococcales bacterium | reverse complement strand
AGTCATATCGGGAATATGGCGCAGGGATTTTTACGGACGAGACGGCCAAAGGCGGCCAGGACAAAAATTTCATCAAAAAACACCAGCCGCCTAGGAACAGTTCGCCGATGTTTAGGCCGATTCGAACAGGGCTGCCGCACCCATGCCGCCGCCAATGCACATCGTTACAATGCCGTAACGACCGCCTCGCCGTTTCAGTTCTCGGAGCAATGTCGCCGTCATCCGCGTTCCGCTAACGCCCAGGGGATGCCCCAATGCGATGGCCCCGCCGTTTGGGTTCACCCGCTCCGGATCAATGCCTAATTCGCGAATACAATACACAGCCTGAGCCGCAAACGCTTCATTTAGCTCAATTACGTCGATTTGATTTAACGTAAGTCCGTTTTTCGCCAACAGCTTTTTGACGGCAGGTACGGGCCCGGTCCCCATGATTTCTGGAGGGACGCCCGCAACCTGCAAGTCTACGAAGTAGCCCAGTGGGCGAATTCCGAGTTTGGACGCGGCATTTTCTGACATCACTACCGCGGCAGCAGCCCCATCGGTTAGCGGCGAGGAATTTCCGGCCGTGACGGTTCCCGTAGACTTAAACGCCGGTTTCAGACGTGAAAGTGCTTCATACGTTGTACCACTCCGAAGGATGGTATCTGTAGAAACCGTGACTTTCTGAGGGCCGTTAGCGTCTATTTCCGTCACTTCGACGCTGAAAATTTCGTCTCTTAGTCGCCCGGCGGCCGTTGCTTCTTCAGCGCGTCGCTGGCTTTCGTACGCGAACTGATCCTGTTCTTCCCGCGTTATCTTAAATCGTTCGGCGACAATTTCTGCCGTCGCCCCCATTGCGGTGTACGCTTCGGGATAAGTTTCCATGAGTATCGGATTTGCGCTTGGTTTGTAACCGCCCATTGGCACCATGGTCATGCTTTCCGTTCCGCCGGCGACCGCGATGTCTGTTGAGCCCGCCACAATTGACTGGGCGGCCAGTGCGATGGACTGTACGCCGGACGAACAAAACCGGTTGATTGTCATTGCGGATACGGTATTCGGAAGACCCGCCAGCAAGGCTGCAATGCGGGCAACATTCATGCCCTGCTCACCTTCCGGCATTGCGCAGCCGATAATAACGTCATCGATTTTCGCCGGATCGAGTCCCGAGACGGCAGCAACCGCATTCTGTATTGCCCACGCTGCCAGAGTATCTGGCCGGGTGTCCTTCAACTCACCTTTATGGGCTCGGGTGAATGGGGTTCTTAAAGCGCTGGCGATCACTGCTCGGGTGGCCATAATGTCCTCACTTCGTCTGCGTTATCCAGCCGAACGTTCCCGTGGCGGATGGGATAAAATGGGTGTAGAAAGGTTGTCCGCTTGTTATCTGAGATGGTTAGGGTCTTATGTAACCTTTGTGGCTTCAACTTCAGTTGCGAAGCGGTTTGTTATTTTCGAGCATATAAGCCAATCTGGCCTGGGTTTTTTCTTCACCACATAAACTCAAAAAGGCCTCTCGCTCAAGCTCCAGAAGCCGTTCTTCGGTAACGGGTACCCCTGGAGTTGTCTCCCCGCCGCACAACACGTTGGCCAAAGCCAAACCAATTTTTCGGTCATGCGCGGATGCTTGTTTGTTTAACTCCATGTTGTAGAGCATCATGTCGATTGTTGCCTTCCCGCTGCGTCCCGGCAGTCGGAACGTGGTCGGAAATGGTGGCCGGTAGCCCGAAGTGGCCAGGCCGATGCACAATGCTTTGGCGTCTGACAGCAGGAAGTCTCGATTCAGGGAGACTCCGGTACCTCGAGTAAGATAACCCGCGTCGATGGCTTCGTCGGCGGATGTTGCAACCTTTGCCAGACCGATGGTTTTGAACAACTTCGTCAAGAACGGCATCGCATCAAAATCTGGATCGGCGGCGTAGGGTCCAAACACGTTGCGCATAAGCTGGAGGTTGCCGCCACCGCCCGGTATCAATCCCACGCCGACCTCGACGAGACCCATATAAGTCTCCGCTGCGGCCTGAGTCGCGTTTCCGCCCATGGTCACTTCTGCTCCACCACCCAGCGTTAGCCCAAACGGCGCTGTGACTACTGGCACCGAACAATAACGCATCCGCTGATTGGCGTTCTGAAATCCAGTGACCATGGTGGCGATTCGATCGAATTGTTTCATCTTCGCGCCCATCAGCAACGCAAAGATGTTGGCGCCCGCCGAGAAGTTCGCACCATCGTTTCCGATTACAATACCCCGAAAACCCGCTTCGGCGATGTCGATCGTCTTGTGCATCATCTGGATCACATCGTCATCGATGGCGTTCATTTTCGTGTGGAACTCCAACAACACGATACCGTCGTTCATATCCCAAAGGGTGGCTCCGGAGTTTTCTGTAATTTTATGTCCACCACGTTTAAGATAATCGACCTTGAATGTCCGTGGATTTTGCGGCACAGGTTCATGTGTTTGGGCGGAAATACTCCAATAGGTATCCCGAACATCGCTGATGGCGTAAAATGACGTTGCACCTGACGCAGCAAGTGCTCTGACCCAATCCGCTACCGGAATGTGCAGCCTGTCCATGTGGTCCAATCCCGTTTTGAGACCGATCATGTCCCATGTCTCAAACGGTCCACTATCCCACGCAAATCCCCATCGCATCGCTGAATCGATATTGACGATGTCGTCGGCAATTTCGGGAATTCGCCGGGATGCGTAAGCCAACGTGTGGAGCGTAACAATTTGGGCGAATTGTGCTGCTTTGTCGGTACCCTCAAAGATGGCTTTGATTTTTGCCTGGAGAGTTGGTGCTTTTCGCGCTTTTCCCAACGAGTCGAACCGGGGTTTGGTTTGAGGCACGTAGTCCAAAGACGCGAGATCAAGCATCAGAATCCCGTCTTGTCCGGTTGAGTCTTTGGCTTTTTTATAAAAACCGGCCCCGGTTTTTCGCCCAAGCCGTTTTTGTGCGACCAGTTGAGACAGGAAACCCGGAATTGCAAAAACGGAACGTTCTTCGTCTTCTACCAACGAATCATAACAGTTCTGCGCAACGTGCCCGAGTGTGTCCAAACCGACCAGATCCGCAGTGCCAAAAATGGCGGTCTTGGGTCTCCCCATCGCCGGTCCAAACACGGCGTCGACTTCTTCAATCGTGAGTCCCATTTCAAGCATGACCGCCATCGATTTCATCATGCCGTACGTTCCGATACGATTTGCGATGAAATTCGTGGTGTCCTTGGCATAAACGATTCCTTTCCCAAGGATTTCTTCGCCAAATCGATGAATGGTCTCAACGACCTCGGGTAGGGTTTCTGGTCCGATCACCAGCTCCAGCAGCTTCATGTATCGCACTGGATTAAAAAAGTGTGTAATCATGAAGTGTTGGCGAAACGAATCCGACCTCCCCGCAACCATGCCGGCCAGAGGCAACCCAGACGTGTTGGATGTAATGATTGAGTCGGATTTGCGATACTGATCGACCTTTTCGAACAGATTTTGTTTAACCGCGAGTTCCTCCTTCACGACCTCGATGACCCAGTCACATTCCGCGATTTTTGGCAGGTCATCGGCGAAATTGCCCACTTCAATCATTGCTGTCAAAGAAGGTAAAAACAGTGGTGCCGGCTTTGTTTTGAGCAATTGATCTCGCGCGGACGACGCAAGTCGGTTACGTTCCTCCTTAGTTGACGCAGCGAGTTCCAAGGTTTGCGGCGGCACGATGTCCAGCAGCAAACATTTGATTCCGGCGTTAGCCAGATGCGCGGCAATACCGCTTCCCATTACACCCGCACCCAATACCGCTACTTTCTGAATTTTCTTGCTCATTTACCTTCTCCCGCGAAAATGAGTCGTCATTCATTCGCGACCACAACATGAACTGACTCGAAACGGATGTCAACGACGACGAAGGTGTGATCCCTGCGCCCAGAAGATTTTTTTGGGGATTCCCTGATTTTTCATCGCAACGGATTTCGACGGCTTGCTCGGATATGCAGCGACCCGGGTTCTTATCGGTATTCAGTTGACAGGTCTTCAAATTTAAGCGGACACTACTTGCGATTTTGGGAGCGTGATAGATGACGGAAACGCAGCAAAGTGAACCATTTTGGGAGGCATTCTCACCCGACGCAGCGGCAAGTGTGCTGCTGGATGAAACCGTTCCCACAGTCACTCCGGACGTGTGGTCGACGCTATTTAACCGTTACCGTGAGGCCGCGCTGGGTCCCGCAATAGGTGAGTGGATTACGTTGGATTCCCCTCCGGGTATCGCGTTGGCGGCTCGTGCGCTTGCCCGTGACGCGGCCCCCAATACGACGGCGATCGAGGCGGTCGTTGCAAGGCTGCTTCCGCTTGGCAGTGTGATCCGCCGTGAGCAGGGGGAATTTGTCACCCGTTCGTTGGCCCGACTGGTTCCGGAGTGGTTGTTAACGCCGGAATCCCCATCCATCTTTGAGCGTGCGCTTACCGAAAGCGCCGACTTGTTCTATGTTCCCCGGTGGGTGTACCCATGGGAGTTTCTCCAAAAGTGGACCACAGCCGACTCGGTCGGGCGTACTGCAGCGCAGCGGGCGTTATCTCACCAATTAAAACTTCTAAGTGAACAGGGCGACCCGTTTTGGCCGTTGGTTGCGTTAAGTTTATTGGGAAAACCGGAAGATTCCGTGGTTGTGGCCCGATGGGTTATGGCTCTCGATCCGCTTGAACCCGCGTTTGTGGTCATTGCGGCGGACGCATTGGCACGTTTCGACGACGAAGGATTGGATACCGCGTTGCATCTTTGGAGTCACCCCGACCCGTTGCGGGCAGCTACGGGTGTGATGGCGGTGGGATTGAGCGGACATCCCGATGCAAGAAAGTTGTTGGAAGAGTATTTTTTGACTCGCCCGGATTTGCAGCCATTGGTGGCAGATGCATGGGCTTGGGGGGCAAACAACGGCAATCTGACTGAATTTTTTCGTCTCCTGCGTCGTGCTCATCCGGCAATGCGCTCCGATGTCCGCGAAGCGGCGTTGTTGTTTATGGATCCGCTTCGTCGTCCCCCTCCCCGTCTGCATCGCGACTGGCTGATGCGATTTCTACCTCCCCTGCTGGACGAACATGAACCGTGGCCGGGCCAAACCCAAATGCCGGCGTTGTTGGCGTTGATGGCCGAGTCGGAAATGAAGAAACGACGCCAGAAAATGGAAGCGGTGGAGCGGGCTTTCAGCGCAGAGAACCTGGAGGAGCTAATGGCGGAAATTTCCGATCCGCCGGTGGACACATTTGAAAACGGTGACTTGATGTACGTTCAGGCAACGGGAATTCCTGTCGTATTTGAGCAATTGGGGACATTTTTTGTTGAACAGCTTGCGCTGGTGAAGGCGTACGCACTTGGTGCCGGTGGAGCGCCGCTTGGGGTCGTGGCACTCAACGTGTGGATGCAGGCCGTGGCACACTTGCAGGAGGACGGCTCCGAAGAGAACCAGCCGATCGTGGCGGCCCAGCGAATGTTGATCAGTACGTTACGCTGGGCACATGACCGTGGTGCAGATACTTTGGCGGATTGCGAAGTGCTGCTTGGGGCAATGATCGAGCGTACGTTAAGCTGGGCGGTAGACAGTGCCGATGAAGGGGCTCAGATGCGGCGAGATATTGAGCGGGAGGCGACAAATATTGCAGAAACCCTGTCTGCTTAAATAATACTGTATGTTGTTCATAAAACGGAGCGGTTCGCTTATTTATTGTGATTGCCGTTTGTGCCGACAGCAAGGAAAAACAACTCTGCGCGGGTGATCACATATAGATAGTCGGTTCTGGGTTGGCTACTTCTGGCCGCTTCAATCAATCCGTTACTTGGTGTACGTTTCCGACATTGTCTCGGTTTCGTAGTGGTCCGATCCAGTGCAAAATCAGCTCGACATGACCGCCCCTCTTATTTTCGCCGACCCTCTGCGCGGGAGGACGATGTGACCGAACCGGTTCCAAGTCTGCCTCAAGTTAAGTTTCGACCCTATCGTGACAGCCAGGAAATTGTTGATGATATTCGATTGCTGGTCAAATTGTGGCTGCAACGACATCTGTTGTTGTACGCCGACAGATATCGAAAAGGGGCCGGTTCTTACTCGGACCTGTATGTGGCCAAAGAAGAGATCGATGCCTTTCTCGCGGGGAAGATTGGTCCAGGGAGCGCACGGTCTGCGGAATACGAAGACGTAGAATCCACCGAGAGCAGCTTTCGCGATTATATGGCGCAACGGCTTGTCGGCTCCCGGCAAACGGGAGCCCCGCTTCCCCTAGATCGTGTGAATACCGCCTTCGGTTGCGACGACGAACGTGTTCAAGACGTGTTGATGGCGTTGCTTGTTGTCGAGTTGGATCCCGAGTTCCTGCGTGCCTACGCGTATGCCTGGGCGGATTTTACACAAAAACATGTCGACGTCGGTTTTCTGATTGAACTGGTGTCACGAAGTTACGCTGATCGTGCTCGTTTGTATGAGTTTTTTCTGACTCAAAACCATCCTCTGTTTGTGTTTCGTGGACTCGAAATACAGCCTGAGACCGTGACCCCGCGTCGGTCGCTGATGCAGCGGCCGGTGTGGTTGTCAACAAGGCTCATTGAGTTTCTGAGTGGGCGCACCCATGTGTCGGGGACAACGGTTGGAGTACATGGTCGGCTTTTATACAACCGTATCGGATGGGACCAGGTGTTTGTGCCACCCGTGGTACACCAGACGGTGTCTACTGCGGTGAGTGCCATGGTTTCCGGCACTCAGCCACCCATTCGGTTGTATCTCCACGGCCCTTCCGGCGCCGGTAAGAAAGCTTGTTGTGAAGCGGCGGCAGGTGCGCTCTCGGTGCCACTGTTGACCGGCGATGCGGCGGAGTTGTCGCAGGACATCGCAATGTTTGAGCACCATCTGGTCGCTTTTTTGCGCGAGGCGCGATTACAAGGCGCCCTCCCGGTGCTGACCGGTACGGAAACGTTGTGGGCTCAAAAAAACGAACCAGACGGCGCCACAGCTACCGAAGCGCGGCTTACAACCCTCGAATCTGTGTTGAGTCGAATCCCGGTGCCGGTCATATTTACCGGGCACCAGAAGATCCCTGGATTGTGGGAAAAGGTCGGGGGACTTGTCGAAGTGGCGATTCCCCATCCGGATATGGCGGCGCAGGTTAAAATCTGGGAAAGAACGTTTGGTTCCGGTGTTAAGTTAGCTGCTGGGTTTACGGTGCACGATGTTGCGCGGCGGTATTCGTTAACGGGTGGGGCAATTGAAAAAGTCGGGGGGCAGATTCTCAACCGAAGGCGGCAACTCAACGTGGATACGCCGATCGATCTCCCAACGGTCCTTCCTTTTGTGCGGGAACATCTTCGGCATCGACTCGGATCCATCGCTGTCCCCGTGGAACGTGGTTTTGGGTGGGATGATTTGGTGTTGCCAAAAACAACGTTGTCGTCGTTAAAGGAAATCGTCAGCTTTGTTCGAAATCGTGACGTTATCGTGCAACAGTGGGGGTTCGGGTCGAAAATCTCCTATGGCCGGGGCACAGCCGCGTTGTTTTTTGGACCGCCGGGTACCGGAAAAACCATGGCCGCGAGCATTGTGGGAAATGACCTTGCCATGGAGGTTTTTCAGGTCGATTTGTCCCGGGTAGTGGACAAATATATCGGGGAAACCGAAAAAAATCTGTCACGTGTGTTTGAGGAAGGCAGTCGAGCACAGGCAATTTTGTTGTTTGACGAAGCGGACTCGTTGTTCGGAAAACGTACGTCGGTGCGGACCGCGGTGGATCGTTATGCGAACCTAGAAGTGAATTTCCTTTTGCAAATGATGGAAAGTTACGAGGGGATTTCTATACTTACGAGCAATTTCCCGGAATCCATCGACGACGCGTTTAAACGACGAATCCGGTTTAAGGTTGAATTTCCGTTTCCTACACAGAAAGAACGGGAACAGCTCTGGAATTCGATGATTCCTGCCGCAGCGCCGATCCACGAAGATGTGTCTTTTGAAGAATTGGCGGAACGATTCGAGTTGTCCGGGGCTCACATCAAGAATGTGGTGCTGCGGGCGGCTTCTATGGCGGCTCAACGCAAAAGTGTCATGACGATGGACCTGTTTTTGCGCGCTGCCAATCGTGAGTATCTGGAAATGGGTAAGTTGATCCAGGTCGACGAAGACGAATTCGGCTATTTGGAATCGTGATAGGGATGTAATATAGCGCCTAAATAAGCTTAGATAGTATCCGGGCAGACAAGTTGGCCGGCATATTGCTTTTGTTTTTTAATCCTTGGGGTATTCCGTCTGTAAGGAGCACGCCGTGGTAGCGAGTTTGCGCACATCCAAGAAAGAAACCAGGCAAAACAAGGCGCAGCAGAGTGCCGAACACATCGATTTGCAACAGAAATCGCAGTCGGCCGTAAGTAGGGCGACCGAACGTTTGCACGATGAATCATCGGGGACTGTTGGCCCCAGTGGGGACAATAGTCCCAGGGCTTCCAGCCTCAGCGGAGCACTCAAAGGAGCCGATTCCGGCACGCAAGGCGCCTTACGCGCGGCGGCCGGGCCATCTGCGGAACGTTCTGGGGCCCTCGGCGGTGAGTCGTCGGCAATTCCTTCCGGTCCGTTGTCGGGTGCAGTCCGAACGCGTATGGAAAGCGGATTTGGCGCCGATTTGTCTGGGGTTAAGGTACAGACACATAGTTCCGAAGCGACCCAGCGCAACGTCGCCGGCTTTGCTCGGGGGAACGAAGTACATCTGAGTCCTTCGAGAAGCAGTGGAACCGGTGCAGTGACCACGTTGACCCACGAAGTTGCCCACGTGGTCCAGCAAAAGTCGAACCTGGGTTCCGGGTGGGGGAAGGCGGCCTATGGGCGGGCCGAAGCCGATGCGTCGCGAGCTGCGTCAACCGTATTGTCTGGCGGTAAAGCCAACGTAACTTCCGGCGCCCCAAAGGGCGTGGTGCAAGGGGATCCAACGGGTACGGGAACACCTGACGTGGATGATGAAGATCCAAACAAACCTACTCCGGACGACGACAAAACCAAAAAACCCAAAAATTCCCCGAAAGCACCGACGAATAACCAGCCCAAACCCGTCGGAGATCCTGCTGCTGTTGATGTCGATCCCAAAAAGCCGGGCGCAGACGATCCCCCGGATGCCGTTCCGGACCGGTCCGGTGGGCCGGACGCGCCGGCGGCCGACGCATCGGATCGTCCGAAGACAGTTGACCCCGCGGACGGATCGAGAGCGGTGGATCCTGCGACGGACCCCAAAAATGCCTCGCCCGACCCAGCCGTGGACCCGGCGCATGATCCCGCGACAGCACCGGACAAACCGGCCGACGCGGCCGCAAAGCCAGATACTACAACCAACGGTGCCCCGCTTACGGGAACCGGTCCGGTGGCTCCCGGGGCAAAGGGGCCAATTGGAGCGACCCAGGGTGACCCGAAGGCCAAAGGTGCACCTGTTGCCGGGGACAAAGCCGACCCCAAAGCGGTTGCCGGCGATCCAAACGCCGCTGGGCCTCCCGGTGCCCCTGCACCCGACGAACTGCAAAACGCGCAAAAAAAACTGGTCAATATGGAACAGGTGAATTCCCTGGCCGACCAGAAAATGAACACGTTTGCGGATACCAACGCCGACAGTGGGCGTGCGGACAGGATTTCGCAGTCTGGGACAGCGGTGGAGGTTTTAGGCCAACAGACCGACGCTTTTCATGGAAAAATTCAGAAGCCGGAGCCGGCGAGTTGGACGGATGCAATTTTCCCAAGCGGCAAGGACATTTCCGCTGCGAAAACCAAATGGGATGCCGATCCCTTTAAGGGGTCTGCTGACGGTTTGGGCAAAGTGCTGTCGGTATTACACAAAGTTGGTGTGGTCATCGGCACTGTTAACGGCGTTTTGGGCAAAGTTTCGCTCATTGCAACTGGTTTGGGGTTGATTCTCACCCTGTTGATTCCTCCTGTAGGTGCTCTGTTGTTGTCTGCCGCGCGGGTGGCCAACGTGATCAGCGTTATCTTATCAGGTGTGCAGTTTGTGTTAGGCCTGGTCAAAGCAGGCCTGACCGCTGTGCGCATCGCCAAAGAGAAAGACCCGCTCAAACGCCAACTGATGGCGAACTCGATGCGGGAAGATTTGACGTCTGCAGTTGGTGCGGGAATCGACCTTATTCTTTCCAAAATGGGTGGAAAAGCGAAGGGAGCGAAAGCAGGTCCGCAAAGTGCGTACAAAAAAGCGCTGACTCGTGCTCAAACTCAAGGAGCTAAGGATATTGCCGGAAAAACCGGCGTGAAAAAAGTGCTCGGTCAAGCGACGCTGGCGGTAACCTCCCGAGGCAGAGCCATTGGTGCGGCTGCAAAACAGGGATTTCATTCGGCGAAAAGCACGCTGAGCAATGGTTGGCAGAGCGCAGCCAAGGTTTTCCAGAAACAGACTTGGGTGAAACTTGGGCGCACAACAATGCACCAGTTCGGCCGCATCAAAAACGTCAGCATTGCTAAGTTAAAAGACGGCTGGCAGGGTCTCAAAACCCATCTCGGAACCAAACAAGCTGCGTTGGCGACGCTGAAAGCCGCTCCTGGGGCAATTGGAAGAGGTTTGAAAACGGCCGCCGTTGCGCCGATCAAAGGCGCCAAGTCTGCGTTTGTGAAGGCGGCGGATTTTGGGAGTGCTGGTAAGTTTACCAAAGAGGGGCTGGCTCCTGGTAAAAAGCTGGTCAGTGAATTTAAAGACTCGGAATTTGCTAAGGGGTGGAAGAGTGTAATGGGACCGGCATTGAAAGACATGCCGTGGTATAAAGTTCCGACGACCGTGATTGCCAACCTACCGAAAGCCACCATGGAAGCATTTAAGGCAGGTTGGGCGCAATTTAAGACCCACAAATTCTTCACGTTGTATAGCGAAGCGCGCAAATCTGGATCAAGCCGCACCAAAGCGTATCTTTCCGCAATGTTTAATACCAATGTCGATTGGGCGGCACTGAAAAAGGCTTATTCGGAAGGGTCGCAGGTCGGGACAGAGGCTGGATGGTACAAAAAGAACATCGGTTCCAAGTTTGCTGGGTTCAAATCGGCTTTGGAGGAATTTCGCACCAATAGTCCGTTGACCCACGCCATTCACGAAAGTATGAAAGGCGAAAAGGCGACCGCAGAGAAGCCGGCTACTCCGTTGTGGGGCAACGCGCTCCCTAAACCGGGTGATCCGACGCCGACCGATCCGCTGTTATCCCGAGTTGCCAACACGACGGTGGCCGGGGTGTCGACGATTCAGGGGATTGCCAACTCTGAGTCGACGATGGGCGGGATGTATCATGCGGCCAAAGGTGGGCTGTCGATCAAAGGGGCCGTTGGCGGCCAAGATGTGTCGTTTGACGGGGCCTACTTTAAGGACAAAGGGGAGTTGCGTACCACTGCCCCGGGGGTCATTCCCGGTCAAATCCGCAAAACCCAAGATGCTGCTGCGAGTTACCGCGCGGGTACGTATGTAGACGGCATGGGGCTGGTGTCGACGTCGGGATACAAAGCGCAAGCCACATTGGACCGAGCTTCGAATCACAAAAAATCATTGGATACCATTTTGGCGAATATTGCGTCGCAGTCTCCCGCTGCGCCCGCAGGTGGTTCCGATGCATTGACGTCGATGTTCAGTTCGATGAACCAACGCATTTCTGCTCGGCTACAACCCCCGACATCGGTTGCTGCGGTTGGTGCGACTGCGGCCCCAACAGCCGTTGCACCGCCGGCCCTTGAGCCGCCGACTTCTGCACCGACCAATCCTGGGCAACTGGAACAAATTGCTGAGCAGCGAGCGACTCTGAAAGCCATGCTGCCGAAAATCGATGCCGATATCCGGGCAGCCGAGGAAAACAAGAAGCAAGCGCTGGTTGCATGGACAAAAGCGACAGTTGGAAAGCAAAAAGCCGACGAGATGAAGGCATTCTTTGCCAAACACAAACAGGCGACCGACAAGGACGTGACCGATTATATGACCGGGAAGTCCGAAATTGCGAAGATGTCCACCGCCACGACCGAGAAGAATCGTGAGATCAATGGTGGTGTGCAACAGGCACAGGCCAAACAGAATGAGGGCCAAGCGATTACGGTAAAAGCGGATGATGGCGCGAAGAAAAAAGAAGAAGAAAAACGCGCACAAGACGAATACAACGCCTGGAAGAAGGAGTACGACAACGCCGGCTGGGCCAAGAAAAAATGGATGAAGGTCAAAAAATGGGCGTCCAGCATGTGGGACTTCATCAAGAAGGCTGCGAACTGGGTGTGGAAGACCCTTCTGAAACCGATCATCGACAAAGCGAAGTCACTCGTCGCTAAGTTTATGAATTATCTTACTGGGATCGTGATGAAACTAATGCTTCAGGCAGCCGGGTTGGATGAGCAAGAGGCCAACAACCTTGCGTTTGGGCAAGAAGTAAATCAGAAAGACCAGGCAAACGCCCAAGCGGGTCAACAGTTGGCCGCCAATGGACAACTTTCTGTGGAAATTGGTGCCGACGCCACAAAAGCAGAAAAAGAGGCGGGTGAGGAAGTCAATCGACAGACTGCGAACATCAACGAAGGCACCCTGCTGAAACAGCAGGTCAAAACCCAGGACGACGCGTTGGCGGCGGAAGAATCGGCCGCAAAAGGTGAACTGGATGGTTGGAAGGGACAGTATCGGCCGTACTTCCAGCAGGAAGCCGAACGCGAATTGAATCCCGATGCAGGTGCGGTGGCGGATGCCGCAAACGCGGTCGACCCGAACGTTGCCAACGGACTGCCTCCGGTGCCGAAAGTTGAAGCGGCGGATGTGGCCGATCTTGTTGCCGGTGCGGAAACGGTCAAAACCTCGTCTTTGCAGGCGCAGACGGAAATCACCAATGCTGGTCAGGGTGCGATGGCGGAGGTGGAGCGCTCTGCGGGCAAAGATCTTGAAACCGATTTGAATGTCGCGAAAGAATGGGCATCACAACAAGCGAAACAGATGAAAGCGGCCGACCCAGATCGCAAAGTCGACGAGGGGGCGCTGGCCAGCGAACGCATCACCCAACTCAAACAGACCGCGCAAAATCGTATTCAGACCGCAAAAGACAATGTGAAGTCTGTCGTTGCTGACCACACCGCCGGCGAAGGCACACGCCGCGGAAAGATGTCAACTACACAAGGTACTGCCCGCACATATTTAGCGAAGGAAATCGACGGCGCTGTTGCCGCTGCGATTGAAAGGATGCAGCAGGAAATTATTGCCGAATCATCAGGTGTTTCGGGCGATCACACGAGTGCAACAAAAGGCATTGCCGATGCCGTGAGCGCCGCCTACAAATAAGACCCACTATCTGATTTTAGCGTTTAGCTAAGTTGCATAACCCATCCGCAAAAGCACCATGCTTTGTTCGAATTACGGGGATTGCTTAACCTGCGTTTTTCACAAGTTTGAAGTATCCGGAATTTGCCGCAGGTTTTTTTGGGGGCGATCCGGCGCAAGTCCGCCTGGGCAAAAATTCCCCTAAACTGAAGTTCCAGCCCGGAAGTTACCGGACGGGATTGTTTTCAAGAATCTGTTTCAGGCGTTTTAGGTCTTTTGTGTTGGCGCGCCGCATTGCCCACGACATAAATGGTGCGATCCACCGGGAAAATCCGGAGGGTGCACCGCTGTTGCGAAGCGACATGCGTGTTCGGTTTTGGGATATGGCCGTCCATTCGTAGGTGGTGGTCATGGGAAATGGTCCCTCGGATGTGCGCATCGTCAACCGTTTGTCGGGAATCCATTCTTCGATGAAGTAGGTGTAGGCGAGCTGCTTTCCCAGAAAATGAGCGACAAACGCGACTTGTGAGCCAATCGCAAGCGGGCGGTTGTTTTTCCAGTTCACCGTTTTGATGTTGACATACCACAGCGGCGCATTGTCGGGGTCGGACACAAACCGGGAGACTACAGCCAGTGGTTGGTCGATTTCAATTTCCGTGAAGACATCGACAGTTGGCATGGTTGGTGGGCAACTTCGGCATGTGAGTGGGGTTTACGATGGCTTATCTTAGCTCATTGGACCAGATACACCGGTAAGGGCGATTGGTTGTCGCGCCCTTGTCGGAGTTGGTTGCATAAGTCGAATAAGTTCCGTCAAATGCCGGTTCAGCGGCATTCCACTTGATCACTTCGACATTCTGCCCTCCGTCACCGACCTGGTCGCTTGTCCACACCCAGTTGGTTGACCCGTTCGAAAGACCGTTGCGGATGTGCTCGAGGTAATCACGGGCTGTCGGCAGGCGCCCTCCAACCGATTTGCAGGTCTTGACCGCGGTGATGTAGTTGACGGGAGGTCGATCCACCGGGTCGAACCACGTCTTCGATTGTACGGGGCCGTTGCCTAATGCCGTGACTACACAAGGAAAATTCGTCGTACACGACGGTGGACCCTGATACGATGCATCAACAGGGTAATACACGCAGCGGTAGGGTGAGCTGCTGCCCTTGATGGTTTGCCAAGTGGCATAAGTGCTGTAGTAGTCGGTGTAATCTTTGTCGATTCCGGTCCAGCGTATGACCTGGGCAATATCGTATCGGCTGTAGTCGCCGGTCCACAACCACGTGTTGGATCCATTCGGCATCCCAGATCGTACCAATTCGGCGTAGTCACGCTCCATGGCGACATGTCCACCGGACGCATAACACAGCGAAGCCGCTTGAGCCAGAGAGGTTGCGGGAGCATCGTTCATCGTCGAGACGATTCGTAACGATGGTGCAACATACGGGTTTGGAATGGTGACTTCGCTTTTGGGTGCATTGTAATTAACCCCAATGCAGCGGAATCGATACGCACTCGAGCGGCCTGTCCATGTCACAAATGACCCCGTGTCGGTGTAATCAAGCTGGACGTTGGTCCAACGGACGATGTTGTTGATGTCGTAACGTGTCGCATCGCTTGTGTGGAGGTATTGATTGGAGCCGTTCGGCAACCCATCGGTGATGGCTTCCGCAAAGTCCAACTGCGTCGGCACACTTGCGTTGTAGAAGTTACACTCGTCCAGAGCTGCGACATAGGGTACGGCCGGTCGATCGAGTTTGTCGATATTATAACGTTTCGACGCGGGTCCAGTAAGATAACATTCCGACTCCGGTTCGCCGTAGCAATGATTTCCGGTGAACCAGTTGGCGGTGTTGTTCGGCCATACACAGCGATAAGGTCCCGCTGTCGTGTCATTGGTTCCAGTGACCGCACCGTCAGTTAACTTAACGCGGCCGTGTTGACCGGGAGCCCATTGGGTTCGGCTCCATAAATAGTTGGTATCGTAGGTAGTGCCTACATCGGCTTTGTGAGCGATGCTCACGCGGTATAACTCCGTGATCGTGGGCAGCCGACCTCCCAAGGACGCACAATGTTGCGCCGCTAGAGTCCAAGTGGCCGCGTGGCGTTCGACCCCGTCCCAGGCATAACCCCAGGAATCGACGATTTCAAACCCCTTGGCGCTTCCTTTGCTGGTACCGGTTTGCGGCAAATCGACACAAATAAACTTACCCCCCTGAAATTGCAGAGCTTTGTAGGGCCCGGCGCAGTCTGTTTCCGGTACAACCCCCGATCCCCCGCCGCCATAGGCCGCACATTCCCATCCGTCAGCACCCATCCGAGGAACCTGGTTTATTGCGCAGTTCAACGATTCCAGCGTCGGTCCGCAGTTGCCGCTTTTGTCGCAGACGGGTTGGCCGTTCTGCGTGATTGCCCCCGCGGCAACCGCATCGGCAACAACCGCTCCCGTAATTTCAACCGCGCCCGCGATGGTGCCGCCTGCCAGTCCGTCCACGGAAACCACTGGTGCCGGTGCTCCGATGAGATCGGAGTATTTTCCGCTGAATGCAACGGGATGAAGCGTACCCTGAAGAACTGCTACGAGTTCGTCGACGGTCGCAAATCCGGCCTCGATCAGTTGTGTCAGCGTTAAGTAACCAAGTTCCGCCAACTGGCTTAGCGTCACGCCGGTCACTTCTCCGAGGTCACTCTTTTTGACGTACTGTTGTGCGGTGATCTGATCCCAGGTGGCGAACGCGGACGGCTCCAGTCCACCCAAATGTGCTGCGTCGTCGGCAAGCAACGCGTAGGGCACGGACGCCACAAATTGTCGCGGCGACATGGTGGTACCGTCAATGGTGAATTCCAACCATACGCCTTCTTCCAACAGCAGTCCGCTTTCCAACGCCGGTGAACCGTCTCCACCCAACAGAATCGTAAAGACGCCGTCCGTGACGTCGACTTCCGCAAACGTGTAGGGTCCCCAAATGGGAGTGTTTTGTGTCATATCCGCATGTAACGTGGCCTTTAGTTCTACTTCGCCGAAATAGTTGACTCCCGTGTCATATTGGAGTTGTCCAATGTACGGGACAGTCATGGGGACAGCGGTTGCTGTGTTAGTCGAAAATACCAGCAAACCGACAATTGCCAGCGTGTTTAAGAAAGTGCCAACGTTTTGGTTCATGGTCAGGATCCTCATTCATGGTGTGCATGGTCTTCACGGTTGTTCCAAGCGATGACCGGCACACGACCGTTGATTTTTGACGCACAAATATTGCCCAGTTGTCTGCTTTTTCGCAATCGGTTTCGTCTGTCAACCCCGGCGAGTCGCCACCAGCATCCATGGTTTTCTTCATCATACAACGGCTGATTCTGGTACCTGTTTTTTTGTGAACGATGCGGAAAGTTTTCAACATATTGGGTCGATCCTCGGTTCCTAATTGCGGTAGTATTAGGCAGTACAGTCGTACCCCAAATGCGTTTTTCCGAGATGGTAACGAGGATTCGTCATGCAGCTACAGCGTCATATTGGTTTTGCTCTTGGGTTATGGGCCTGGTTAGCGTTGTTTGCGACTACTGCCGCAGTCGGTGCCGGTTTGCAGGGACAAAACGACCATCCCGCCAACGGCAACGATGTGTTTCAGGAATTGAGAACCGGTTTTCCGGCCTTTTCGCGCAATCTGTGGTCTGACGATACCCGGGCTGTCGCCAAGCCCGTTGTAGCTGAAGTGGGCGCTTTTGCCACAGATCCAGTCCGGGTTTCGCTGTCACAGAACCCGGCGGTCAGCGTGGAGCTTACTCCGATCGGGGCACGACGTGTTGCAGCGCGCGGCGACAAAAACCACATTCTATTTTCCGAAGCATTTGTCGATGTCGACGTTGTTTATGTCAAACACGCAAGCCGATTGGCCGAACTGTTGGTCTTGCGGTCGAATTCGGCTCCCAAGTCGCTTTCTTGGTTTATGAGCTATGACAAAAAAACCACCGCGGTGTTTCGGGATAAATTTGGCGGTTTGGGCGTGCGTGACACAAATGGGGCTACATCTCTGCGGATTCCAGCTCCTCGGGCTGTGGACGCTGCAGGAATGATCGTTTCCGTTCATATGGATTGGAATGACATAACGCAACTGGTCACGTTGTCCGTCGATACCGCACACGCACATTTCCCAGTGGTCATTGATCCTCCAGTTGTGGGAGGTCCCAACTTGCTGGTTGCCGGGCAAAATGGAGCGGCACAAGTGGTCGGTACCGACCTCGACGTTCCCCCCAAATCCATTCAGGTTGCCCTTGGTGGTTCAGACGTTTTCTGTGTGTGCGCCGGCTCCGGTATGACCTTGGTCGGCGGCGGGAGCGGACGTGTGCAGTTGGTCAACAGCGACGGCCTACCCATTGGTAACTTTGCGACCGCGTTGGGTGGTTCGGTGGTTCGAGCCTGTTCTTATAACGGCGAATCGTGGCTCGTTGTTGGCGACAGCGGCCGGATTCAGATTGTGGACTCCACCGGCGCGCCCGTTGGAACCTTTGTGTCCATATTTCAAAACCAAGCCGTGTATGGTGCGAGTTGGGATGGCACCAATTGGTTGGTCGTCGGCACCTCTGGGCGAGTTCAGTTAATCGATAAGTTTGGGGTCCCGATCGGTACGTTTGCGACTGCGTTGGGAGGACTAAACGCCAACGCAGTCGCCTACAATGGTACGCAGTGGTTGGTTGGGGGCGAGTCCGGGCGGGTACAACGGGTTAGCTCGTTGGGGGTCGTGGTCGGCAACTTTGAACCCGCATTAGCGGGGAGCACGGTCAACGCCCTTGCATGGGATGGTGCCAACTGGCTGGCCGCCGGCGCATCGGGACGTTCGCAACTGGTTGCGCCTACCGGGATTCCGGTGGCGACGAGTTATATCCAAAGCGGTGCAACGTGGCGCGGGGCTGCGGCATCCGCCGTCGGCTGGCTAGTGGTGGGTACGAACGGTGTACTGCAATACCTTACGCCGGCGGGCGCATTGTCTGGTTCGGTTCTAAACGGCATTGAGGGGCAGCACTACAATGCGGTTGCCTGGGTAGGCACACATTTTCTTGGCGGTGGGGGCAACGGTCGAATCCAGCGCGCAACCGAAGACGGTAAATTAATGCTGCCTTATGTGCCCACCATGGGTGGTAATATTATTGAAGGTGCCGCATCGAACGGTACCAACTGGTTTGTTGTAGGAAGTGCGTACGGGCAACTTCTGGACCAAAACGCCAATCCGTTGACCCCCTATTCGCCGAGTCAATACATTTTTCCCGGTGGTTACGGAGTTCATGCAACCGCGTGGAACGGTACCCAGTGGATTGCTGTCGGGGATTCGGGGCGACTTGCTTTGGTGAATGCCAACGGTGCGGTTCAGCCGACGATTGTGTTGTCGGGGTTGTCCTTTTATGCAGTTGTTTGGACAGGAACGGAATGGATCGGGGCCGGGTCAGGCGGCAAGGTATTCCGCATTTCCCCAACGGGCCAGAAATTGGGCGAGGTCACCGCAATCGACGGCACCAACGTTCGTACGGTCGCAACGAACGGGCAGCGGATTCTCGTTGCCGGAGATTCGGGGAAATTTCAAATCTTTACAATGATGCTCCAACCGGTCACTGGGGTGAAATACGCCAATCTGAGTTTTACCATCCGCGGTTCAGCCCACAACGGCGACGAGTTTCTGGTGGTAGGTGATGGCGGATACGTACAGCGGATTGGTGTTGACGGATCCCAGTTAAGTTATCCAGCCGTCGCGCTGGGTGGGGACACGGTCTATGACGCTGCATGGTTGGGTACGGAATGGGTCGTCGTTGGAAACAAGGGTCTGTTGCAGGTTGTGGACCCGTCCGGACAACCTTCGGGAGCCTCTCTGTTGACCCTGGACGGTCTGTCTGCACGTACCGTCGTGTATTCTGGGGGGGCTTTGGCCGCGAATCAGAATTGTGCCTGGGATGCGGAATGTGCGTCTGGATTATGTTTGTCGGGAATTTGTGCGTGCGCGGAAGGATGCACCTTGGACGGGTTGTGTATTGCGGATGGGGAGCCTCACCCGAAGGCAGATTGTTTGGTCTGTGACTCAGCGGTCAGCAAAACGACGTGGTCGCCGGTTTCCGACGGGTCGGCTTGTGGGGCGAATGATGCTTGTGTGGGGTCGGGGACCTGTTCCGGGGGAGTTTGCTCCGCGTCCATTCTGGTGAATTGCGACGACAACAACCCGTGCACCGACGACGGATGCGATGGCGCGACGGGAACGTGTACCTATGATTTCAACGATTCGTTCTGTGATGACGGCGATGTATGCACTTCCGGTGATGTGTGTAATTTAGGCATATGCGGCGGAAATTTAACGAGTTGTGATGACGAGAATCCCTGCACAGACGATACCTGTGATTCTTTGGCTGGGTGTATGTCTGTGTCCAACAGTTCGGCTTGTGACGACGGCAATCTCTGCACCGAGTCGGATACCTGTGCTGACGGTGGGTGTACCGGTACCGCGAAATCGGACGGGGAGTCGTGTGACGATGGGGACAATTGTACCGTAGCCGATACCTGCCAGGAGGGGCAGTGTATACAAGGCAGCGCGTTGGCTGACTGCAACAAAATTCTTGTGGGCGCCGGAACGGCAACCGGGTTCATTCCCGCTTCGCTTGGGCTTTCTCCCAAATCCACCCAAATATTTATCGGGGCAACAACCGTGTACACCATCGCCCATGCCGGCGGCAAAACGTTGGTCGGTGGGGCCAGCGGGCGTATCCAGTTTGCAGACGAAATGGGCCTTCCGATCGGCAATTATGTTCAAGTAAACGGCGGATTTGGCGTTAGGGGAATGTCTTGGAATGGGACCGAGTGGCTTGTTGGTGGTGATTCTGGACGATGTCAACGGGTTTCTGCCGATGGGCAAGCAGTGGGACCTGTTTTGGTTACTCTGACCGGCTCTACGGTGCATGACGTGGCCTGGAACGGGGTCGAGTGGCTTGTTGTCGGTGACTCGGGCAAGTACCAAAGGGTCGCCGCCGATGGCACGATTATCGGGACTCCCGGCATCGCAGTTGACGGCTTTTCGTTGTACGCCGCGTCGTGGGGGCAGGATTCGTGGCTTGTTGGTGGTGAAAGTGGGCGTGTTCAACGGATTGCACCTGACGGTACGTTGATGGGAACGTACCAACGTGCATTGTCCGGATCGACGGTGGAATCTATTGCATGGAATGGTTCCATGTGGCTGGTCGTGGGTGCGTCAGCCAAATCCCACGGTGTGGGTCCGGATGGTCTTATCTTACAACAAACCTATGCCGTTCATGCCACGTCCACATTAAACGCCGTGGCGGCGCATTCCGGCGGATTTATGGCCGGCGGCAACGGTGGTTATACAGTCAGTTTCGGAGCCGATGGACTTCCGTTGGGTTCCGCCAAGATCGGTCTGGACAGTAGTCATATTTACGGAATTGCCTGGACGGGCTCCGGATATCTTTACGGGGGAGCCAGTGGACGGGTCCAGATGGGCCTCGCGTCCGGTGTCCCTAAGTTACCTTACTTCTTGCCATTGGCGGGTAATAACGTCAATGCAGTCAGTTTTAATGGTGAACGGTGGCTTGCTGCCGATGTCCTGTATTCCGTGGTGATCGACGCAGCGGGCAACGTTTTGAATCCGTATGTGTCCGGAAATTATGCGTTATCGGGTGGTTACGGAATCCGAAGCGCCGCCACTGACGGGGTAAGGTGGCTGTTGGCGGGCGACAGCGGCCGGTATCGTATTATCGACTCCAACGGGTCGTTTTTCACAAACACGTTTGTTATTACGAGTAGTTATACCATCGAGGCCACAGCATGGAATGGGTCGAATTACCTTCTCGTGGGCTCAAGCGGTCACACACGACGGGTGAACGCCGCCGGTGTCGCCCAGGGTAGCGCCAACGTGATTGTAAATGGCGGGGTGACGCAGCGTGCCGCCGCTTCCGACGGGAAAAATTACCTGGTAGGCGGCGACTTGGGGCGGTATTCGATTCTCGATTCCACCGGTCAACTGCTAGGCCCCATGCGGGTAGGGTTATCTAATCAGGCGATTTATGCCGCGTCGTTTAATGGCGAACATTATCTAATCGGCGGTGACGAAGGACAGATTCAGCGGATTTTTGTCGACGGTACCCCCGCGGGGCCGAGCGTAACCGCATTAAATTACGGCGACATTCGGTCAATTGTGTGGACCGGTGCCCATTGGGTCATCGGCGGCGAGGGGGGGCGGGTTCAGAAAGTAGGTCCCGACGGACAGACCGTAGGCCCCGTGGAACTTGCCATGGACGAACTCTATGTCCGCGCCATGGCCTATGGCGGAGGCTTCATTGCTGAGGCCAAAGGCTGCTCCAGTGACGTAGAATGCTCCACGAAAGATTGTGTTTCCGGCGTTTGCCTTTGTGCGGTGGGTTGTGCTGTCGGAGGAATCTGTGTTGCCGATGGATCGAAAAACCCTCAAAACGGATGCCAAGTATGCGACTCTACAGCAAATCCGGTCGGTTGGACCGCGGTCTCCGACGGAATCACCTGCGGCACAGAGTCCGCTTGTGCTGAAGCCGGTGTGTGTACGTCTGGCCAATGTGTGCAAAATCCGGTGCTGGTGTGCGACGATTCCAATGAGTGCACCGACGATGTTTGTGATCCTTCGCTTGGCGAGTGCGTGTTTTCTCCCAATACATCTGCTTGTGATGATGGGGATGCATGCACCGCCAACGACGGCTGCAACGAGGGCCAATGCGTGGGGGCGTCGATACCGTGTGACGACGGGAATCTCTGTACCGACGATTTCTGTGATTCTCAAACCGGATGTGTTCACTTAGCGAACGCGACGGCCTGTGACGACGGCAATCCGTGCACCGGCAACGACTTTTGCGCCAACGAAGCCTGTGTTTCGGGAGCCGCGGTTTCCGACGGAACTCCTTGCCCTGGCGACGATGCGTGTTCGGCCGGTAATATTTGCAAATCCGGGTCTTGTGTGATCGGAGAAACCGTGCCGTCTTGCGCTAAGTTACTGGTTTCCGGCGGAAATGGATATGCGCAGGAGGTGGCTGCTTCTTTGGACGTGCCGGCAAAGTCGATTTTGACCGGCTTTGGCTCGGCAACGATTTATGCGTTCAATTACGCAAACGGAAAAGTACTCGGCGGGTCGGACGCAGCGCAGGTACAGCTCGTGGGGTTGGCGGGAAACCCCATCGGTTCCGCCACATCTGCCTTGGCGGGCCAGGCCGTGTACGCCATTGCCCACAACGGCACGGAATGGCTCGCTGCAGGCGGTTCCGGGCGGATTCAGCGGGTGACCGATCAGGGTGTCCCCATTGGAACGGTTTCCATTGCACTGAGCGGTTATACCGTCAACGCGATGGCATTCAACGGGAGTCATTTTCTGCTGGGTGGTGATGGAGGGCGGTTCCAACTGGTTGATTCTTTTGGATTCTTGTCGGGCTCAGTCAATATTGGGATCAACGGATACCAAGTCAATGCGGTTGCCTCCAACGGAACCGACTTTCTCATCGCCGGAGCCAGCGGCTATGTTCAGCGGATTGGCGCCAACGGAGAGCCGCTCGGTGCGCCGATTCCCACCTTGTCGGGGTCGCCGATCTATGCTGCTGCGTGGAACGGGGCTAATTGGCTTGTTGCGGGCAGCAGTGGGCGTACACAATTGCTGAATCCGGACGGAACCGTCGTTGCCGAGTCCTTCGGGTCCCACGGGTCCATGCAATGGCGGGTGGCGATTGCATTGGAAGGTACTTTTTATCTTTTTGGCACCAGTGGCGCTATGGCGAAGATCGGCAGCAATGGTAACTTAGTGGGCGCGGTCGATACTGGACTGGATGGTTTCGCCATCTATGCTGCAACCTGGACCGGAACCGAATTTATCATGGGCGGCGCCGGCGGTCGGATTCAGCGTGGGTCCTCAAGCGGAAACCCGATATTGCCATACAAGAGGGCTATGGTGCCGTATACCATTGAAAGTGCTGCGTTTAATGGCCAGTCCTGGCTTGTTGTCGGGAGCATTTATCGAAGTTTACTTGACCGGCATGGCAACACCGTTGTCCCTTATGTGAACGGCCAGTACGCACTGGCTGGAGGTTACGGAGTCCACGGCGTAAGTTACAATGGCGAAAACTTCTTGACCGTTGGCGACTCAGGTCGCTATGCGTTGGTCGGAAACAACGGATTGGACATCGGCGGCACCAAAGTAGCCAGCGGCAGTTCGGACTTCTACGCGGTGGCTTGGAACGGCCAACAGTGGCTTGCTTGCGGCTACATTGGAACCTGTCGCAGGTTTGACAAAACTTCCACGGTGTTGGGCAGTTCCTTTACGGTTATCGGCGGTGCACACGCTCGCGCTGTCGCGTCCAATGGTGCGTTTTGGCTGGTGGCTGGGGATTCCGGGCGAATTCAGTTTGTGGATCCGTCCGGAGTTGCCGTGGGAACCTATGCAACTCCACTGACGGCCGCCATCCGTACCGTAGCCTGGAACGGAAGCCGCTGGTTTGTCGCCGGCGACAACGGCAAATGCCGTATGTTGTTGGCTGATGGAACACCGGACGGCCCTGAATTTTCCCGATTGAACGGCAACACCATCTATTCTGTGGCCTGGACAGGCTACGAATGGGTGGTGGGAGGCAACTCTGGATTGATTCAGCGGTTGTTGCCCGATGGCGGTGTGGTGGGCACAGTGGCGGTGGTGTTGGATGGCCAGGTGGTTCGAACCGTTGGGTATGGTGGCGCCAATTTGATGCCGGGGTCGGTGTGTGGGGCTGACTTTGATTGTCTTTCAGGAACGTGTTTGACCGGTGTTTGTACGGCCGACTGTGTGATTTCAGGCAACAACTACCTGCTCGGAGCCAAAAATCCGGACAATGCCTGTGAGGTTTGTGATCCCGCCCAGTCGTCGACCGAATGGTCGGCCCTGGCAACCGGTGCGGCCTGTAATGACGGCGATCCATGTACTGTTAACGACATTTGCCAGGATGGTGGTTGTGTTTCCGGAGCCCCTAAAGACTGTGCGGATGCAACCGACTGTACTGTGGACATTTGCAACAGCGCGACAGGTTTATGTGATCATACCTATGTTGGTGGCCAAGATTGTGGGACAACTCTGTTTGCCGGCGGAAACAAAGGCACGATTCAGAAAGTAGCGTTTGACTTAAACGTTCCGCCCAAGTCGATTCAGGTGGCGCTCGGAGGCGCCGACGTCAACGCTTTGTCGTACAACGGCGAGTCGGTTTTGGCCGTGGGTGGCGGCGGCAAAGTACAACGAATCGGTCTGGACTCCATTCCGATGGGTACTGCCGCTACAGTGATCGGTGGGAACGCTGCTTATGCAGCGGTGTGGCAAGGAAGTCACTGGCTTGTCGCGGGCACTTCCGGCCGTATTCATCGTGTTGGCTCCGACGGTCAACCGATTGGTAATTATACAACGGCCTGCGCTAATTTTGCGATCCGCGGAATCTCCTGGAACGGCACCAACGCACTGTGTGTTGCCGACGGCGGCAGAATGCAGCTTGTGGACGGTCAAGGCACTGCGTTGGGGACGGCTCAGACCGTATTCGGCGGCAACCAAATCAACGCGGCATCGTGGAACGGAACCTATTGGCTTATCGGGGGCGGCGGCGGGCTTGTGCAACGTGTGGATGCCGCTGGCCAACTGGTAGGCACCAGTGCCGTGGCGTTGTTGAGCAGCACGGTGCGCACCATTTCCTGGAATGGTTCCCACTGGTACGTCGCCGGGGATTCCGGCCGATCCCAGCTCGTTGATACCAATGGGGTGCCGCTTGAGCAAACTTACCAACAGGAAGGCAGCACGGTGTGGGGCGCGGCGGCGATGGGGAGTTCTTGGCTCGTGGGCCACGCAAGCGGAATCCGCAAAGTATCTCCGCAGGGGTCGACCGTGATTAGCCAGAGCGGGGTTTTGGAAAACAGCGCGGTATACGCGGTTTCCACCGTCGGTGAAGAGTGGTTCATCGGTGGAAGCGGCGGCCGGATTCAAAGGGTCGCTGCGGCCGGAACCGTCATCGTTCCTTATGTTACCGTCTTAAACGGCGCGAACATCACGAATGCTTCGTGGAACGGCACTCACTGGCTCGTTGCGGGCGGCACTCTGGTGCAGGTCGTCGACCCCGACGGACTGCCGGTATCCAGCTCTGTGGCGCCATTTACCTCCAACTACGCAGTTCGTGGTGTATCGTGGGGTCAGGGATACTGGCTGGCGGTAGGGGATGCCGGCCGTGTCAATCTTGTGTCCTCATCCGGTCAGCCCTTCAATGAGGTGAACGCAGGGGAAAATAACCAACTGCGGTGTGTGTCGTGGAACGGAGAAAGGTGGCTGGTCTCCGGAGCAAACGGTTACGTACGCGAAATTGCAACATCCGGCCTTCCCGCGAGTCCGTCGACGCAGATCCTGTCGGGTGCGACAGCCGAAGCCTGTGCGAGCAACGGGGCGCTGTGGAATGTGGTCGGCGGAAGCGGTCGGTCGCATACCTTGAGCGCGGTTTCATCCCTTGGCCCTGTGCAACTGACCTTGTTTAACTTAACGGCCCGAACGGTCACCTGGAATGGCAGCCACTGGCTGGTTGCCGGCGATGCGGGTTACGTACAGGTTCTTGATTCCAATGGCATTCCTGGGGAAAACGCCAAGACCGCACTTTCCGGCAAAACCATTTATGCGTCAGCATGGACCGGCAGTGAGTGGATTGTTGCCGGCGACTTGGGGTTGATTCAACGCCTGGCACCCGATGGTACACCCATTGGAAACCCTTCGACGATTCTGGATGGCAACGTTGTCACTTTCTTGGGTGTAGGTGCGGCCACGTTGGCCAAAGCGAAGCCTTGCTCGGCTCATGAGACCTGTCCCGTGGCGGTTTGTGTAGACGGTGTGTGTGGGTGTGGCGACGATCAGTGTGCAATTGACGGGTTGTGTTATCCCGGTGGCGCACTCAATCCAGCCAATCCATGTCAAATCTGTACTCCGACCAATACGACCACATCGTGGACGACTCTGGCCGATGGAACCGCGTGTACGGAAAACAGCATCTGTACCGGTGAAGGCACCTGCGCCAATGGGTCATGCGCGCTTCCGACCCTCATTTTCTGCGAGGACGACAACAACTGCACCGACAACGTGTGTGATCCGGTGACCGGCGAGTGTTCGTTTCCCCCCAATGGTGTTTCTTGTGATGACGGTGACTTGTGTACAGCAGTGGATGTTTGTGCCGACGGGACGTGCTTAGGTTCCGTTACCACTGATTGTAATGACAATGACCCCTGCACTGACGACGTTTGTGATTCCGACCTCGGCTGCTTACATACCCACAATACGGCGGAATGTGACGACAACAATCCGTGCACTGGAGCAGGTGTCTGTGAAGCCGGTGTGTGTCTTAATGGCAGTGCGGTAGCCGATGGAACCAATTGCAGTACTGGGGCGCCATGTACGGAAAATGATAAGTGTATCAATGGTTTGTGTAGCGCGGGTCCCAAAGATCCAAGCTGTGCAGAAGTATTTGTCGCCGGCTCCAACGGGTCGATTTATCGGATCCCTTCCACCCTTAACTTACCCCCAGCGTCGATTCAGACCGTGGACCAGGCGTTCGCGATTTATGGGGCTGCGACCGGAGGCAACGTTACGTTGGTGGGCGGGGCATCCGGACGGATTCAGAGGATCGACGAAAACGGGTTGCCGATCGGCTCAAGTGTTGTGGCCAACAACGCGTTTACCATTCGCGCCATCGCTTGGAACGGCTCGGAGTGGTTGGTCGGCGGTGATTCCGGGCGATTTCAGCGTGTCGGGGCCGACGGGGTCCCGATTGGAACGGTCCAGATCGCGATTGGCAGTTCGGCGATTTATTCGGTCACGTGGAATGGGTCTCATTATTTGTTGGCGGGAGGTGCCGGACGGGTTCAACGGGTTACGGCGGATGGACAGCTTGTGGGAACCTACGCTACTGCCCTTGAAGGAAACCCAATCTATGCCGCAGCGTGGGGTAATGGGCATTGGCTGGTCGGCGGCAATGTCGGCCGAGTTCAGCGGGTGGATGCCGACGGTGTTCCCGTAGGCAGTTCCCAATTGGCTCTGGCTGGAAGCGATGTCAACGGAATCGGGTACAATGGGACCAACTGGTTGGTCGCCGGTGCTTCTTCGCGATTCCAATTTGTGTCCGGCACCGGCGAAGTGGCGGTCGGTACTTTTGTGCAGTACGGCACAACGTGGCGGGATGTGGAATGTTACGAAGGCGGATGTCTGTTGGTCGGCAACAGTGGTTATTCGTTGTTTGTACCAGCCACCGGTTATACCAACCAGACCGTCGTCATCAGCCATGTGTCGTATACGATGAACGTGGTGGCTTGGGCGGGCACCCATTTTCTGATCGGAGGTGACGGAGGACGTATCCAACGTGCTTCCAGTGCCGGCCCATTGCTCGCCAACTTTCAACGGGTATTGGGCAACAACGAGATCGTGGCAACCGCATACAACGGCACCGACCATATGGTGACGGGCAACGTGTATCACCAGGTCATTGCCCCCAATTTGGTGCCCAAAACGGTCTATGACCCCAATATTTATAGTTTGAATGGCTACGGAACCTATACCGCTGCCCACAATGGTACCGATTGGTTGATTGCCGGCGGTAGTGGTCGCCATCAGTTGATCAAAGCAGATGGTTCGGCCACCACCGTCAAGGTGGTATCACCCGGACATACTTTGTACGCATCCAGTTGGAACGGCAGCAAATGGTTTGTTGGCGGCACGAGCGGCGGCACGTTTTTGATAAACCCCGACACGGCTGGTTACGCTCCGGTTCAAATCGCCATCGGTGGCTCCACGATCCGCGGAGCATCCTGGAACGGGACGCACTGGTTGGTCGTTGGCGATTCGGGACGAACCCAGCGTATCGACGCCAATGGACTGCCAGTTGGTAATTTTGTTGCGGTTATTCTTAACTTTACGGCGAGGGCCGTCGCATGGAACGGCCAGACCTGGCTCGTTGGTGGTGACAAGGGGTACGTGCAACGTGTCGGTGCCGATGGTGTTGCGGTAGGCACTGCCGTCGATGTCTTGGGAGGAGTCAATCTTTACGCAGTCTTGTGGACCGGCGATTCGTGGTTGGTGGCCGGCGACAATGGTGCGATTCGCCGCCTCAATCCCGACGGGTCGCCGCTTGGCCCCATCGAAACGGCGATGGACGGCCAGCATGTCCGGACTGCATCCTATACCGGACCGATGTTCGATGCCGGCAAACCGTGTGTTTTGGATAGCGAGTGTTTGTCGGGAGGGTGTACCGAAACCAAAACCTGTGCCGCTGACTGCGTCATCGGTGGTGCCGCGTACGTGGACGGCACGGCCAATCCATTTAACTCCTGCGAAGTGTGCGATGTGTTAAGCAGCGCGACGTCGTGGACGGTATTGGGTGACGGCGTTCCTTGTACGGACGGCAACGAATGCACAGTGGGGGACCTTTGTAGTTCGGGGGTATGTGTCGTGGGGCCGACGGAAACCTGCGATGATGGGGTTGCCTGCACAACCGATATTTGTAATCCCACAACCGGTGCGTGCTCCAACACCATCAGCGGTGCACCTTCGTGTGCGACCTGCGCAAATGGGGTTATCGACAACTATCCCACGGATTATGGATTTGAATCCGGTTCACTGGCGGGAACACCCTTTGTTTCCAGCGGATGGAACGTGACCGCTGCTTCCGCTTATAGCGGAATTTATTCGCTTTATTCGACCAACAACGTGGCCAACTCGGTATCTCAACTCACCGTAAGCCAGTATACCGGTACCGGAAATATTTGTTTCCGTGTTTATGGATCCAGCGAAGTAAACGATAAATTTGCGTTTTTTGTGGACGGCATAAAGAAGTTCGAGGGAGTTAATTTAAGTTGGCAATTGACCTGTACTGCGGTTTCGGAGGGACAACACACCCTGATGTGGCAGTACACCAAGAATGGGTCGACCAATGGCGGCGAGGACCGGTACTTCCTGGACGACATCTCGATTCCGTTGGTCGAAGCCTGCGACGATGGCAACAGCACCGATGGAGATGGCTGCAATGGGTTATGTACCTCGGACGAAACCTGCGGCAATGGTTACGCGGACCTCAATGAAGCCTGCGATGACGGCAACAATGTCTCCGGAGACGGGTGCAACGCGGATTGTACGTCCAACGAAAGCTGTGGAAACGGGATTGTGGACCTCGGTGAATGGTGTGATGACGGCAACATGATAGGGCATGACGAATGCTCCACGTTGTGTCAGCCGTCTGGGGTGTGTGGCGACGGCACGTTGGATTCCTTCCCGGTGGCGCTCACCTTTGAATCGGGTGATTTTAGCGAGGCCCCAGTTAAGTTAGGCGGTTCCGGATGGTCGGTTACGACAGTTTCAGCCTACGAAGGAACCCATGCAATTCAAACCAATCCGGTCGCCGATAACGGACAGGCTTCCTTGACTCTCAAGGTCGACACTGCTGCCGGCGATGTGTGTTTTGCCGCAACCGGGTCGAGCCAGGACTGTTGTGATTTTCTTCTGTTCCAGGTGGATGGCGTCACCAAAGCGACGATCAAAACCCAGGCGTGGCAGGTCACCTGTGTTCCGGTGGCCGCGGGACTCCACACTTTGGTGTGGTCGTACACAAAAAATGGGTCCATTACCCAAGGTCAGGATACGTACTGGATCGACGCGATCAGTACACCCAACATCACGCCCGAGGTTTGCGATGACGGCAACGTGGATAGCGGTGACGGATGCAGCGCCGATTGTGAGTCCGACGAAAGCTGCGGCAACGGGTATACCGATGTCGCCGAAGCTTGTGATGACGGCAACGGCGAAAACGGCGATGGATGCAGCGCCGATTGTTTGTCCGACGAGAGTTGTGGAAACAACATTGTCGATGCCAACGAACAATGTGATGACGGTAACTTAATAGACCTGGATGGGTGTTCGCCGTTATGTCACGGGGATACTGTTTGTGGCAACGGCGTGTTGGAAACGGCATATCCCGACTTTGGATTTGAAACCGGGAACGCTGCGGAAGCACCTTTTGGCGGCGTTGGTTCCGGGAGTTGGGCAATTACAACCACCAAGGCCCACACCGGAAGTTATTCGATTAAGTCGGACAACCACACGGCCAACAGCATCGGAAAGCTGGTGTTGCCGCTGGATATGCCTGGCGGAGACGTGTGTTTCCGAGTACGTGGGACCAGCGAAGCGTGCTGCGACAAGTTTAGTTTCCGTGTCGACAACACCGTGATGTACACCGGGGTCAATATGGATTGGACCAAGGTGTGCACCCTGTTGACCCCGGGAGCCCACACGTTGGAGTGGCGATACACCAAAGACGGGGCGGTAAGCCTTGGTGAAGACACGTATTACGTCGATGACATTGAGCTGCTGTTCGCTGAGGTGTGTGATGACGGCAACATCCAAGGGGGAGACGGATGTTCTGCCGCGTGCCATTCCGAAGAAGTGTGCGGCAACTTCATCAAAGATGTGGGCGAGGTCTGCGATGACGGCAACACGGTCAGCGCGGACGGATGCAGCGCCAATTGTTTAAGCGATGAAACCTGCGGAAACGGGATTGTGGACGAAGGTGAATTATGTGATCTGCCGCCGCCTGGGCCGATTGGTAATTTAGCGGCGTCATCTGCTGCGGCCGGATTTGTAATGTTGAGTTGGGCCGAACCCGAAGGGGGGGCGGTGGGTTACGCGATTTATCGGTCGACAACACCTACCGAAACGACCGCCGGCATGACCCAGGTGGCCACCACAACAGGGTTGAATTTTGCCGACTTACCACCGATCGACGGCGGCTATTTTTACCGTGTGCGTGCTTATTTTGTGGTGGAAAAACAAGGTGCGGATTCCGATCAAGTATCCGCGGAAAGCGACCGGACCTCGCCTACAGGAACAGTGGCGTTGTCTAAAGCCGGCCCGCTGCCTATCGGCACCTATGCCGTGACCCTAACGGCATCGGAGGCTTTGGCCGCACCGCCGACACTCGCTTGGACACCCGCTGGTGGTCTTCCGATACCGGTTGCGCTAACCCCGGGAGCCAACAACACCTTTGGTGGTGCACTTGTTATTGATGGTACCACTCCCAACGGTCCGGCGGTATTCTCGTGGTTATCGGCAGACCTCGTTGGCAATCCAGGTGCTCCGGTGCTTGTTGGCGGAACGGTCACGGTCGACACGGTAGCACCTACTGCGTTTGCGACACTGGTTCCCGTGTCGCCGCTCAAAGCCGGTACCGTCAACGTGACGGTGGTGACCAGCGAATTGATGGCGACTGTTCCGAACCTGATCGTTTCTATGCCCGGGATTTTGGGGCTGCCGGTCCCACTCGTGGGTGTGGGGAATCTGTTTGTAGGTTCGTTTGTGGTACCCGGCGGAACCCCCGATGGCTCGGGTAATCTTACCTGGGGTGGTATTGACTTGGCCGGCAACAGCGGCAATCAGTGGACCGGCGGAAACACGTTTGCGGTAGATGGAACCGCTCCGGTTATTTCGATTTCCGGTGTAACAAATGGGGGGTCCTATGACAAAGCCGTTACCATCACGATATCTGCCGTCGATGCGAACCTTGCGTCGGTGGTCGGGTTGTTAAACGGCGCTCCGTTTGTCAGCGGGACATCGGTGGGCGCCGACGGCGAGTATGCGCTGTTGGTCACCGCAACCGACTTGGCTGGTAACTTAGCGTCGAAAACCGTTTCGTTTAGTATTGATCTACCGCCCGCTCCGGTCCCGACGGCTCAGGCCACCGTTCCGCTAAACGGTGGAAATGTACTGGTTTCCTGGACGCCAAGCCCGTCTCCTGACGTTGTGTCCTATCTCGTACAAAAAGATTTGACGACGATACTCAATGCGATGGTGTTGGGTGCGGATGTGGGTCTGCCCAATCCTTCTCCGGGCCGCACATTGGTCAAAGTGATTGCCGTGGATGCGGGTGGTCGTAAGAGTGCGCCGAAGACTCTTTGGATCTACCCGACACAGCTCATCATGAACGGATATGGTTCGGATGGGTCCGGCGGTGATGGGTTGACCCGCGGATATTTTGACAATGTCAGTCTGGGTGTTCACAGTGACGCGAACGTAGCCATTCCGTTCGGTGATGTTCGGTTGATGTTGACCGACACCAACGGGAACATGTTGTCTCAGGGAACTACCCAAACGGTTGGTACGTTGCCCGCAAATTCGGGGGAAGACACGGCCCACACGGTATTTTGCCCGACGAATCCGCCGGACGGCGCGTTGATCCGCGCCGAACTGGATTCGTTACCGGTTCCGGGTACGACCGTGACGTACGTAAAACACTGGCCAATGACGACCCTCATGCCGGACGGTCCAGCGGTAACCCCGATCATGGAGTCGCTTGTGAAGGGACAAACCAACAGTTTGCAGGTGGAAATCAACAACTGGGGCACGGCGCCGTTGGAAGTCGTTACGGCTCTGGGAGGCTCCTTCAGCCCCGATGTGCGTGTCGTACTGAAAAACGCAACAGGTACGACTGTTTACGCAACAGGCAAGCTGGTGGATACCGACACGGTTCCGATTGGGCAGGCCTATGTGGCAATCATTCCGCCAAAAAGTAGCTATATCAGTGCCCCGATACCGTTGGTGATTCCTGCCGAGACCAAAAAAGCAGCGATTTTGGATTGCCAGGTGGTGAGGACGTATCATGGTTACGGGACGGCACAAAAAATCACTGGCGGGATATTGGGATCGTCAACCGACGTGATTGTAGCGCCGACGCCGTGATGTTCGTGGTATTCCGCTCGATAAAGTTTCCGCCGGAGCCTTCATGATTCGAACCCGTTCTCCCAAAGCGGCCACGGTGGCGCTTCAGTTACTCCTGTCGGCACTGTTGTTTCTCGTGATAATCGCGAAAAGTCCATCGGCGATGAGTGATTGCCTTAATCCACCCGGTGACTTAACCGGCGACAACAAAACCGACGTGGTGGACACCCAGTGTGCGATCCTGACGGCGTTGTGGTCGCTTGTGGGTTCCGAAACCGAGCCACCGGCGTGTCTTCCCGCGAACTCGGATCCGGTGGCGGTGGCGGACCAGAATTGCGATACGGTGGTCAGTGTTGCCGATGCGCAGTTGGTCATTCTTTTTGCGTTGGGGACCCCTCTTGCTGCCTCATTGGATGCCGATAACAACCAGTGCCCCGATGCCTGTGAGGTGGAGTGTGTGTCCAAAGCGTTGCTTTTGGATGGCAAGTCGTGTGTTGTTGTCCCGGATGTGTTGACCGAAGGTTTTGATGAGTACACGATCGAATTCTGGGTGTATCCGGTCTCAACAGAAATCCGGTTTGTGTTGGACAAGGTGGTCGACAAAAATATCACCGTGCCCGGGTGGCGCATCCGCGTAGGCAATCTCGTCGGCGGGGTCCAGAAAATTCACTACGAAGAAATCAAATCCAACGGCAACTTTCATGGCGCGTTGTCGGCGGACAACAGCGTGCCGACCGATAAGTGGACCCACTACGCGATCACCCGGGATCAAGCCGGGCAGTTGAAGGTATACATCAACGGCTTTTCGCCCGGACCCCTGTCCGTAGCCGCTAAGTTAATACCCGACCAAAGCAACAACACACCGCTGTACATCGGCTGCCAGGACAACACCGACGGTTATTTTATCGGCATGATCGATGAGTTAAGGATCTCAAAAACGCTTCGATACACGTCCAGCTTCACGCCCAAAACCACCTCATGGGTAACCGATTCCGACACGTTGTTGCTGATGCACTTTGACGGCCAAGGAGATGGGGTTGCGGATGCAAGCGGCAACGGGCATGACGGCACGTATCTAGGCAACGTAAGTTACGGCAGCGGAAGTATTGTGACGACCGAATGCCGTTAATTTCAGGTGCGAAATAGCAGAGAGTTTGTGAAAAAATAGCTACGTGCCTAATTCCGGCCGCTTTTGGCCCCAAAGGCTTCCGAAAAAGGTTTCGCAATATGCCCGATATTACTCAACTTTTTCAAAGCCAATGGGGCGCAAAATCGGCTGACTTGGGTCACGTCCATATTTTTTCAC
>JABWCM010000297.1 GCA_013360285.1 Myxococcales bacterium | reverse complement strand
TGATGAAATTTTTGTCCTGGCCGCCTTTGGCCGTCTCGTCCGTAAAAATCCCTGCGCCATATTCCCGATATGACTCAGGATTTTTCCGGACGATCCGGCGCAAATTCGACAGGGTCGTGAAATCCCCTAAAAACCACTACACACCTAGCCCAAAACCGACGTAGTCGACCATCAGCGCATTGCAGGATTCCAAATCAACCCACTCTCGCAGACTGCACGAAACGGCGAACATGTCAGCTCGCCCCCGCATCTTCGGAGTTTCGTTTGACAACTACACCACAACCCGGCGCTATTGCCCCCCCGTCACCCGCGAAACCCGCGCCACTGCTGACATCCCAGTTTAACTGGCTGGTGCTGGGTCATTTTCTGCAAGCACTGGGTTATTCGTCCATGCTTCTGCTTCCCGTTTATCTGGACCATCTGGGCGGCACGCGGGCCGATATTGGCTCGGTGATGGCTGCGGGTGCGTTTGGAAGTCTGCTGGCGCGCCCGTTGGTGGGCTGGGCACTGGACCACCTAGGACGCCGCCGTACACTGATCTGGGGGACCATTACTCTTACTATGGGAATGGCACTTGTGGGCTTCGTGGACAACATCGGTCACGTCGCGTACGTACAGCGGATCGTCACAGGCATCGGCGCCGGGACATTGTTTACGGGATACTTCGCATTTGCTGCGGATATCATCCCCATCAGTCGACGTACGGAAGGAATCGCTCTGTTTGGTGTTTCGGGTTTGGTGCCGTTGGTAATTAACCCCATCTCTGAACAAGTTAATCTTGCTCCAGCAAACTTAAGATGGTTCCTGGCCGGCATCGCTGGAATTGTTCTGCTGTCTCTGATTCCAGTCATGGTACTGACCGAACCTCCGCGGGCTTCACCACATCGAGACGCCACCACGCCGGCGGCCACGTTTTCCAAACTGTTTCGGTCCAACTGCTTACCCGTTTGGTGGGCAACAGCAGTGTTCTCAGGAATGGTAGCCGTGTTTATGGCTTTTGCGACCGTGGCGGCACAACGAGCGGGTATGGAACAACCTGCAAACATGTGGCTCACGTACGCCGCCGGGGCAATTATGGTTCGACTGATCGGCGCACGTCTTCCGGACCGTGTAGGACCACATAACGTCATCGCACCTGCGTTGGGAGCATATGCGGCGGGAGCATTGGCACTGGCACACGGCGGTTCTGCGACGACGTATATGATCGCCGGCGCATTGGGAGGGCTTGGTCATGGTTATTGTTTTCCCGTGTTAACAAGCCAGGTTGTTTCGCGGGTGTCAGTCGACGTGCGTGGTGCGGGTCTTGCGCTGTTTACTGCTTTGTGGTCAGGGTCGGAACTGTTGCTCGCGCCCCGTTTCGGTAGGCTTGCTGATTCCCACGGAGATTCGTTGATGTTTGCCGGTTTGGCCATTTTTGCGCTCATCGGGCTGTCTGTCTGGGTCATACTGGAGCATATGTTAGCAAACAGACACAACAGATAAGCAGCGACACACACTATATTAACCAAATCCGATCGCGCGCTTGTGAGAAATCCCGTTCACATCCGCCATTGTATGAGCACGAAAGTCATTTTCCGGACTGACCAACACTGACCAGCGGACGCAACTGTTCCAATGTTTTTTGGCCGATACCGCGCACCTCGGTCAACTGCTCGACGGAATCAAACCGACCCACACCGCTGCGATACTGAAGAATCGCACGCGCTTTTGCCGGACCGATTCCTGGCAGCGTACAGAGCAGGTCTTCTGAAGCGGTGTTGAGGTCAATTAAGCCGGCACCGACTTCACCGATCCGCGGCGAAGTCGTAAGCGGCACAGCTACGGCGCGCGTTACGATTTGCCCACCAACGTGTACCAGCGGACGCAACGTATCAAGCGTCTTGGGCCCGATTCCTTTGACTTCGGCCAGTTGGTCAACGTTCGTAAAACCGCCTATTTGTGTTCGATAATCAACGATTGCATTCGCCTTGGAAGGACCAATTCCTGGAAGAGACAGCAAATCGTCTATGGTAGCTGTATTGATGTCGATTCCCCCAAATCCCGAAGCTGACCCGGCAGGAGTAGCGGCAACCAACTCCACCTTTTGAGAAACCGGAACGCCTGCACCAATCAACTGCGCGTCCGCAGGCAAGTTTGCTCCGACACGCACAAGAGGACGCAACTGATCAAAAGTTTTTGCACCGATCCCCTTCACTTCTCGTAGATCGTCAACGGAGCTGAATCCACCTTTGGATTGGCGCAACTGAATGATGGCGCGCGCTTTTGCTGGACCAATACCCGGAAGCGTCTCGAACTCCTCCTGAGCCGCGACGTTGATGTCAAGCGTACCGGAATTGTCCGTGGCACTCGGTAACGCCGCGCTTCCCGCCGGCGGCCCAGCCGGCGCATTCGGAGCAGAGGCACCGTTGGCCTGCAGATCAGTTGACACGTCGGGTCTCACAGAGCGTTGCTGTGAACTTAACGTGTCAATGGAGTAATTTTTGCCGTCGGTGTGTAACACAATGTCGCCGTGTTTCGCCGTAACGAAGATCTCCGCGTCCGTAGCCGAGAGCCGGTGAAGTGCCTCCGGTGCAGGATGGCCATACCGATTTGAGGCACTGCACGAAATAACCGCTATCTCCGGCTTAACATAACTTAAGAAAGCAGATGTACTGGAGTGAGCGCTGCCATGATGCGCCACTTTGAGAACATCGACGTCCAGCGTGTTTGTGTCTGCACCACGCAGGATACGGCGTTCCGTGTCGGCTTCCGCATCTCCGGTCAACATCACGCGTACGTCGCCGACGTGCAGCATCATCACAACGGAATTCGAGTTGGCATCCGAACGGGTGCCGGAAAGAAACGGTTCTTCCGGAGCCAGAACGTTGAACTTGGCATGAACACCTAACTTAACAACGAGTCCTTTGCGTGGCTGACGATAGGCGATCCCATTTTTCTCAATATATTCAAGGAATTCCGCATAAACCGTCGACGTATGCGCGTAACCCGGATCCAACACCGCTTTGGCAGGAAATCGTTTTACTACTGCCATTGCACCCCCGATGTGGTCGGCATGTGGGTGAGTCAGAACAAAAGCGTCAAGATGGGTTACTCCCAACTCCGAAAGCCGAGCGATTAGCCGCGGGGCCGAATCCGCCGGTCCCGCGTCGATCAATAGGTTTTTCCCGTCTCCGGTTTGGACAAGTGCGGCATCGCCCTGGCCCACATCCAAGAAATAGACCGAAACCGTTGGTTGATCTACAGACTCAATGCGCGGCGCTGCCTGGAGTTGTGACACAAAGTTCGCCGCAATGGCGGCAAATATCACCAAAAATCGAATGATTTGAACCGTATTGGCTTCCAAACGCAAAAGTATACGCCACCACCGACCATGCCAAATGTCGGAAGAATCACCGACACAGCGTGCTTCGCGATACTTTGGTGCCGATTCCATAAAACAATCGCGCATGAGTCACCTGAGAGTCAACAAAGGTCAGTTACACATCATCCGGCTCAATGGTGGGCTCGCTCCCCCGCTTGTGACTGAGTGCTTCAGCCATCCGTAGTCTACAGATTGTAACCTCTGGATGCCCGGGAAAACGTTCCAGCAGATCATCCAAAATAGATTGCGCCCCAGAAATACTTCCAATTTCAAGAAAGAAATCGAATTCTTTTAATTCACCACCAATATCAGCAATAGCCATCGCAACAGCGCCCTTGGTACCTTCCAAACGGGCGACATCGTCCGCATTTTCTGACCCAAAATCAAAAGAATCGTCGTCAACAACCGGCGCACCGGTCGCCTGGGTGAACGACGATTGGGTGTACGATCTGTTAAGCGAATCCTTAGCGCTCGATTTGGGTCCCGGTACGCCTCGAATGGAAATACCGGGACTAAAATTTCTCGCATCTTGGAAAAAGTTCTTCGGCAATTCGACACGGCGGTCTACTAGAGTCACGTCGTCATCGACAATGCTTTCCGGTGTGAGTGGAATTTCTTGTTCGTGGACAAAAGGGAGTTCTTCATCGTCGACCACCACGACACGTTCCACCGCAGGAATCACCAACCCCGTATTCAAAGAAATGACGTTGTCAAATTCGAAAGCCGCATCATGATCATCATCATCGTCGTCGACCACCACCTCGGTAATGGTCTCGCTCACGTCAATTGGTTTGGGCTCCTCGATAACTTCAACCACGACTTCCAGCTCAACATCGTCACCAGGGGACGCCTCCAACTGCGGTGGAACTGCCGCGACCTGGTATACAGGGCGATCACCGGTCTGGCTGCTGGCAATGTCTTCGAAGACGATTTCCGGAGATACCGGCAATGGCTCCTGCCGATCCCCCTCATACACTTTACGCGCCTCGGCATCATCAGGATCCAACTCAAGCAGTCGGTATAACGTATCCTCGTATTCCCGTTGCAGTCCGGCGTCGTGGTAAATCGACGCAAGCGCTTTCAGCACGACAATGGACTTGTGCCCCTGCCCCAGCAGCTCAAAACACCGTACCAACATCTCCAACACTTCCGGATCACGCGGACGTGCGGAAAAACACGTCCGGAGTCGCGGCAGCGCTTTCTGTGGAAAATCGTTGTCTGTGTAGTATGCAGCGAGTTCTTTGGATGTTTCAAAGTCGTCTGGCTGAAAATACAAATATCGCTCAGAAATCTTCGCAAAATCATCTCGTTTCTTTGCTTTTCTCAAACGCTCGCACACGTATTTTAACAAATCCACCACTTCTGCAGACCGGTCCAGGCGCGCGAAATCCTCTGCCAATTTCACACGCGCAGACAAATTGTCGGGATCCAAGTCCAACAACTCCCGAACCACGTCAGCGCGAGAATTCAGTTGATCCGGTTGTCCGAGTTCCATAACCGTGTGACGATACTCGTTCGCGGCATCATTAAATAAACCCAACTGCCTGTACGTGCGCGCGAGCCTGAGCCGTATCTGATAATCGTCCGGGACCACTTTTACGAGATGTTTGTAGACCGGCACCGCCTTGAGCGGAGTGTTGTGGCGTTCATATTCTTCCGCTACGGACAACAACAATTCGCGTGCGTCTTTAATAAGGTCGACACGAGTATAAAGGTCCGCGAGTTTTAACTTAGCCCGAACATCGGTAACGTCGGCGCGCACGATCTTTTGATATATCGTAATGGCACGACGATAATTTCCCTGTTCAATAAGTCGCTGCGCGATCGCAATCTGCTTGGGTTTGTTCAGCTTCACCGACAAATACCTTGGCTTTGCTGTTGGAGAAAAAAAACCAACTTTTCACAACGACAAGAGTACAGCATTTTCGCAGGCAGCGGTACAGCAACAAACCGCTACATTCACGACGACCTGGTCTTGGTGGGATCGGATTGATGTGGAAATATTTTTGCCGAATTTCAACCGAAGAAAACCAGCAATATGGTCTACAGTTGACTCCAAAGGCTACTCGGCAGTGACCGAGTAAGAGCCAACGACGGGGGCTATTGTAAGATAACGGGCTCGTTTACTTTTTTACGCGGTCAGTATAGTCGCCGGTGCGGGTGTCAATCTTCAGTACGTCGCCCTGATTGATGAACAATGGTACGTTAACGCGATAACCCGTTTCCAACACGACCGGTTTGGTCGCGCCACTTGCCGTATCACCTTTGATGCCCGGTTCCGCCTCAGTGACAGTAAGATACACAAAGATTGGCGGCTCCACGTTGATGGGTCTCCCGTTGTAGAACAGCACGTTTACCTTGGTTTCTTCTTTCAGAAAGTACTTCACATCTCCCAACACGTTGTCGGCAATGGGAAATTGATCATAAGTAGAGGTATTCATGAAGTAACAGTTCTCACCGTCATCATAAAGATACTGTACCTCCTGGGATTCCATGTCGGGTTTGCCCACTTTTTCGCCGGACTTCAAGGTTCGCTCGAGCACGCGCCCCGTCAGCAGATTGCGGATTTTGGTGCGAGTAAATTGGTTTCCCTTGCCCGGCTTTACGTGCTGAAAATCGACTATTGTATACGGCTCACCGTCCATCTCAATTTTGAGCCCTGTTTTAAAATCACTTGTATCGTACTCGGCCATTACTTCAATTCTCCATCTATCAATTCACGACAGCTTTCCTGCGGAAACGCGGCTATACGCGTCAGAATGGCGCAGAACAGCGGCATTTATCGTACGTACTCAATACCCGGTCCACTTTGTGACCGAATTATTTCTACCAACCCATCAAGCCCCAACAAATAACTTAATGGCCCAAAACCGGCGACTACACCACGTGCAACTTCGGCAACATACGAGTGGTGACGGAAGGTCTCCCGTGCTGCGGTATTGGACAGATGCACCTCAACTACCGGCAAAGCGACCGCGCTAATGGCGTCCCGCAATGCGATACTGGTATGGCAAAAAGCACCTGCATTCATCAAAATTCCTTCAAAGTTGCCTCTTGCTGCATGAATCCTGTCCAACAATTCACCCTCATGGTTGGTCTGAAATGTATCCACCGACACCCCCAACTGTTGCGCGCGTTGCGACAGTTGATGATCGATATTACCCAACGTAAGAGTGCCGTAAACAGCCGGCTCGCGGGTACCTAGCAGATTTAAGTTGGGTCCATGAAGGATCAGTATACGAACCACAATACCCTCCACCATCGTGAACAGGTCCCGTGGGACTTGCCGCGACACACATGAGCCGTGGCGCTGGCGCTTGTAGCAGAAACTACAACTAGTGAAAAGAAGAGATTTGGATCACCCGGCACAGACGTGCCATCGTCGCAACGCTAGCGCGGATTTCTCACCAGGATTCGCAGGGAGCACGACCAGAAGGCGCGCGCAGTTTGGCTGTCGTAGCCGGAAACTGGTGAGAAATATGGGCCAACTCACATCGTTCACAACTCCGACCCTTTCTGCAAAGAACAAGAACGGAGTGGGGACAATCGGCGTGAGGCCGGTCCCCTTCGTGGCAAGATGCGCACGTCTAAATTCGGTTATTTAAGAAAGGTTTTGTTTAGATTATTCGGTCTCGAAATAACAGCGGGAGATCACATCATCTAAGTCCATGGCCCAGATTGCCCGGCAATCCAACGACACATCCTGACCAGGATTACACGGAAGGGGAATTTTTTCGTTTTCTTCGCCTGAAAAAATGCAGTCATCTAACGCAGGGAACAAAAGACAACATTTACAGACCGTTATTGGAAAAACGAACTCATTGGAATGAACCGTTGTGCCGTCCTGGAGTTTCCCTTCCAGGGTTACGTAAGCAATTAACTGTGCAGAAGAATATGGTTTTTCCAGTTTCTTTGCTGTCCGCAGCACTTCGCCGACCAACGGAGGAATGATTTCCAATTCCATCAATGCGGTCCCACCATCCGACTCCACGCCAGTGGCAGAAAACACAAACTGGCCTTGAGGAAGCGGAACACCGAGGTCAACATTCGCAATGTCATAATCGACAGTTGCGCCGATAATCTGAATAAAATTGTTTTCCAGCATCAATTCCTTAACGGTGTTCTGGGTTGTCTCTTCGGACGTACCCATACCGTTAAAAACGCGCGGATATAACCGATATCTGTTGGATATTCCGATATCTAAGGTTCCGGTCGACCGATAAAAAAGTTGGCCACCTGTTGCCCGCAACTGACAATCCAACGCTTCGTAGTCCATGTTCGCCGCAATGTACATCACCTGTGCATTGTGCTCGGCGCATGCGGGCAACACACCAACCAACCCGATGAGCGCTGTACCGAGTCTTATCGCTCGTTGGAACAAACCGTCTTTCATTCTTCTGCCTCCTTTGGCATCCCGTCGCACAAACCGGCTTGAGACAATGGACCTTGATTACAGTAACACACCCGTCGCAAGTCCGCAAAATTGCGGATTGACCACCATGTATCGGCAAAGCATCGCACCGGGATTGGCCACGAGCTTGCGGGAAAGAGCAACAAAACGCCGGCGGATTCAGGAATGGTGGATCTAAGAGGGTGTTTGGGAAAAGAATAACGGCGAGCGAGACAGTGGCCGTAGCGAGGCGGGCCTGCCGACCGAGGCCCACCGGAGGCGTACCCGAAGGTACGCTGAGGATGGGCCGACCGAG